>CAYTWV010000337.1:0-5395 GCA_964442235.1 uncultured Myxococcales bacterium
CACCTGACGCACTCGTTGCTGCAGTTCAACCCTATTGAGCGAGCCCTGGCAGTGCAGAGCTCAGGGATATCCACGGAAGAACTCGTTCGGTCCCGTGAAGGGCACCACCTGTTGGTCCGGGTAGTCCCCTATCGAGTAGGGCCGGGCAGTTTTGCCGGGGTTGTGTTGACGTTAATCGATGTGACCCCCCTGGAAGAGGCAACGCAGCGACTGGACCTGGCCCAGCAGTCGGAATTGGACATCGTGAGACACCTGCCGTTGGGCCTGTTTGTCTATCAGGTGGACCCCCATGGAAGCATGAGGCTCCAGAGCGGGAATGCGGCGGCAGAGAGGCTGACGGGGATTCGCATCTCCGAGTCTTTGGGGCGCAGTTTTCGAGAGTTGTGGACGGGGAATGACGGCGCAGCCATCGAGAAGCGGTTTTTGGCAATTTACAGCGGTGAGATTGAGGGCTCACTGCAGACGTTGCACTATACAGACAACAGGATCAATGGAGTTTATGGTATAACGGTTTTCAGATTGCCTGGGGATCGTCTTGCGGTGTGTTTCGAAGAGCTCTCACAGCGGATTCTGTCGGAAGAGCGTCTGAGGGAAAGCGATCTGCGGTATAAGGTGCAGTTGGAGTTGTTGGCCGATGCGGAGCGAATTTCCCGGATGGGCAGTTGGACGTGGGACCCGGAGCACGATGTGGTTCAATGGTCGGACAACCTGTTTCGGCTGTTCCGAAGGGACCCCAGGGGAGGGGTTCCTTCGTTTGCGGAACACCCAAGTCTTTACACGGCTGAATCGATGAAGAGGCTTGGCTTGGCCGTTGAGGCGGCTTTGGCCCGGAAGCAGCCCTACGAACTGGAGCTTGTCGCCATTCGTTCCGATGGGACTCACATGAGATGCCTGGCCCGAGGAAATGTTGAATTGGGTGAGACTGGCGTCGTGCGGCGTTTGTACGGTTCCTTGCAGGAGTTAGACCGATGAGCATGGACGGCAAACGTTCTATTGATGAGCTTCGGACCCGTGCCGAAGAGTTGGTGAAGATGATTCCCGAGCCAGCGCAACAGCAGGCTGCGCTAAGCCTCTCCGAACTGGCTCAGGAGTTGGCGATACATCAGCAGGAGCTTCAACTCCAAAACGAAGAGTTGACAGAACTGCACGCTGCGCTGCAGCAAATCAAAGACCAGTACCAGGGACTCTATCAGAACGCTCCTGCGGGGTACGTTGTGCTCGACTCGGTGGGGGTGATTCGGCGAGCCAACGCCACGTTTGGGCGGATGGTGGGGCAAGCGGGGCAGGACCCGTGCGGCCGGCCTTTTACGGATTTCCTGCTGGCCGAGGACGTGTCCACCTTTTTGGGGCGCTTCCGCACCTTTTTTCGCAACCCGGCCGAGAAACACATCGTGGTGCGGCTTTGCGGCGAAGGACATAGACCGTTCTACGCTCGCATCGAGTCCAGTGTGGGGTTTTCTCTTGGTAAGCAGGCCGACTCGACCGAGACCTCCAATCCCGGACTGATGGTGATTGTGACGGATGTAGGCGAGTTGAAGGAAGCGCAGGCCCGCACAGAACATTTGAACAACGTGCTGCGCTCGGTCAAGAGAGTGAACCGCCTGGTAGTCAGTCACCAGAATTCGGTTCAATTGATCAACGAGGTGTGCGAGAGCCTGACGGGGAATCTTGGCTACTTTGGCGTCCTGATTGCCTTGGTTCAGAATGGCGAATCTCGGCTGACGGCCTGGGCAAACAGTGGGAACCATCCTGCCGGCCCCATGCCCGACGCCCCGACACACCTGCCAGCGTACCTTGACAGGGCGCTGGTCGAAGAGGGGTTTATCATTTCGCAAGGAATGATGCCCGCATCCGGTTTGGCGACTGGCCGAGCGGCTTCCCCCGGGCTTGCATGCATGTCCCACCGTCTTGCCTATCAGGGGCACATCTTCGGCTGCATCTCCGTCACGATTCCCGCTGCCTATGCGACGGATCAAGAGGGCCAAGAGCTTTTTCGAGATTTGGCGGCGGACATTTCTGCGGCCCTATTCCGCATCCAGACATCCCAGGAGCTACACTTCGCCACCAAGGAACTGCGGGCGACCCAGTCCATATTCAGTGTGGCGATGGACCACTTGCAAGCCGGAGTGGCCATCGCCGATGCGCCGTCCGGCCAACTTCGCTACATCAATAGAGCCGGAGGCTTTATCCTTACCGGTCAGCAGGACTTGCCCGCAGACACGGCCGAGTTGAATCGGTTGGCCAGCACCTGGGAATTCCTGGATCTGGATGGCGGCCGGCTCACACGTCGCTCGTTGCCGTTGCTCACCAGCCTTGGAACGGGAAGAGTTGCCAGCAGAGAGTTCTTTGTTCGTCGTCCCGACGGGGAGTCGCGACTGATCCAGAGCGACGCTGCCCCAATCAAGGATGCCTCCGGCAACGTGGTCTCTGCCGTAGTGGTCTTTCAGGACATGACGGAGCGCCGCCAGGGTGCTGAACGAATCGAGCTGCTTGGCAAGATGTTGGACGATGCCCCTGCGTCGATCACCATCCACGATGGCGAGGGCAACTTTCTCTTTGCAAACCGCCAGACCCTGCGTCTCCACGGCTCCCAGAACGAAAGCGACTTCCTGCACCTTGGCCTACGCAACGTTGATGTTCCGGATAGCAGCAAACTCATGAAGCGGCGCATGGAAGAGATTGCCCTTCACGGAGAAGCCCGATTCACGGTCGAACATTACAAAGCCGATGGAAGCAAGATTCCGTTGGATGTCTTGGCAACGGCGATTCGCTGGAACGGGCGGCCAGCCATCCTGAGTATTGCCACCGACTTGACCGCCCACAAACGAGCGGAAGCCGAGGTGCGCCGGAAAGAGAATCTGCTGGAGCGGGTATTCAACCTGCTGCCCATCGGTCTCTGGTTCGCCGACCGTGACGGGACCTTGCTGCGAGGAAATCCGGCCGGCGTTCAAATATGGGGTGCGGAACCCCATGTCTCCCCCAAGGATTATGGGATCTTCAAGGCATGGAGGCTTCCTTCCCGAGAGCCAATACGTGACGGAGAGTGGGCCCTGGCACGAACCATCCGTGAGAAGGTCGCCATCCAGGACGAATTGCTGGAAATCGAAGCCTTTGATGGCAAGCGAAAGACTATCCTTAATTACACGGCACCCGTACTGGACGACGAGGGCGAAGTGGAAGCAGCCGTCGTTGTGAATCTCGATATCAGCGACCGCCTGTCCCTGGAGGGCCAACTGGCCCAGGCTCAGAAGCTCGAATCCATCGGTCGCCTCGCTGGGGGTGTCGCTCACGACTTCAACAACCTGCTGCTTGGGATTATGAACTGTGTGGAACTGTGCCGCGACCAGATTGGGGCAGACCACCCCATCAGGATTTGGCTTGATGAAATCATGACGGATGCGCAGCGGTCGGCTTCTTTGACACGACAATTGCTGGGGTTTGCGCGAAAACAGACCATCGCCCCCAAGGTTATCGACTTGAACCATACCATTGGAGAGACTCTGTTGATGCTTCGGCGCCTTATCGGCGAGGACATTGACCTGCGCTGGACCCCCGCCCCGCACCCACAGATGGTCAAGATGGATCGAACTCAGTTGGACCAGATCCTGGCCAACATTTGCGTAAACGCCCGAGATGGTATTCGTGGGGTTGGAGAAGTGGCAATCTCTATCACCACCGAGGATGTGGGCGAGGCGATATGCAAAGAGAACCTGGATGCCAGCCCCGGACCCTATGTGCGCATCACGGTCAGGGATACCGGCTGCGGTATTCCTGATGAGGTTCTTGAGCACATCTTTGAGCCGTTCTTCACCACTAAACCGCTTGGCGAGGGGACGGGACTAGGCTTGTCGACCGTCTACGGAATCGTCCGCCAAAACGGGGGATTTGTGACCGTGCAGAGCCAGGTTAGTGTTGGGACCACCTTCAATACGTTCCTGCCGGTATGCGATGAACGCCCAGAGGACTCCCAGGAAGTTTCCAGCCCCCTAAGCCAACCGAAAGGGCACGGGACGCTGCTTTTGGTAGAAGACGAACCCGGATTGAGGAAGACCACCAGAATCTTCCTTCAACGCGCCGGGTACACCGTACTGGAAGCAGAGTCTCCTTTACAGGCTTTGGCCATGCTGGAGCAGAACCCTTGCCATGTCGACATGTTGATCACCGATGTGATCATGCCCGGCATGAACGGCGTCGAACTCCGCCGCACGCTAAGCAGAACTCATCCCGACCTGAAATGCCTTCTTATTTCCGGTTACTCTGCGGATTTGATTGCTAACGATGGTATTGATTTCAATGATTCTCACTTTTTGGGCAAGCCATTTAGCCGCGATGAGTTGATTTCTTGTGTATCGGAGATTCTGCGGGACAAGGAAACCGACCAGTAGCCTTCTTTGAGAGTTGGGACAACACGTTCGTGCCAGTGCCCAACGCCCCATCGAGATCCCCCGTCGCCTTCTCTACTTTCGACAGAGTCCGCCCCAGAAATCCTGCTTCGGCGCTGGCCTGGCAACGGGAATCGACGCCCGTGCATCCAGGCCAGTTATTGCTACCGCAAAAAGCCTATGTAACCGGTTGAAAACCCAGCAAAAATGCGCTCGACGTTGCGCCGACGATGCCGTACTATCCCGCAGCGGTTGCCTGGGAATTCGAGGGCCATGCCAACCCATTCCCAAGCCTCAGACAAGTCTTGATTTCGGGTCAGTGCAAGAACGCTACGGTGGGAAGAGTTCTTGCAGTGGGGATATTGACTGGAGTTGCTATGAATACGGTATACGCTGGAAAAATTGGTTTTTTGTGCCTCCTTCTCCTGTGCAGCTACAATTGTGGTGGGGGCGGCGGGGGAGGTGCCAAGAGCGACGCCGTCAAGGCAGCGGATACCGGGTTTGATGTCGCCAAAGATGGCGCCGCATTCCAGAACTTCGCCGGCTACGTCAGTACCGCCGTGTTCGACCGGGACTCGGCCCGACGTCTCTTCGGGGACGCGGTTTGCCTCAGCCTGACCGATGGCTACTGCACGCTCTCTCCCGAGGCCGAACTTTGGCTTGGCGACACCAACGCAGCCACGGCCGGCGGCGTCTGCGAAGGGTTTGCTGCCCTCAGCCATCTGGCGTGGGCTGGCAAGGTGGACCTCACCCCCCTCGGCGCTTCCCTCCTCTCCGCCCTCGACCGAGCCTCCAACACAGAGGTGGACCGGGAAATCGTCTACTGGTTCGGCACCCAATACTCGCAGAAGGTCAGGACCGCTACCAAGGTCAAGAGCGCCAAGGACGTCGCTTCCATCCTAAGTGCCGCCATGGCGTTGGGGAAGGAGGGCGAAACTTATCGTCTGGGCATCCTTCGACTGGTGGGTGGACAGGTCGGCGGCGGCCATGCCCTCACGCCCTTCGCCATTGAG
>CAYTWV010000338.1:0-4342 GCA_964442235.1 uncultured Myxococcales bacterium
GGGGGATGTCGTCTCGACGGCTTCTTAGCGGGGGCACCTCGACCGAGACCACATCCAGGCGGTAATAGAGATCCTGGCGGAACAGACCCTCTTTCACCCTTGCGGCCAGATCCCGATTGGTCGCCGACACAATCCGTACGTCGGCCTTGCAGGTCTTGGTCGAGCCCAACGGCGTGTATTCGCCCTCTTGGATGACACGAAGCAGTTTTGCCTGAAGTGCCAGGCTCATATCGCCCACTTCGTCCAGGAACAGGGTTCCCTGGTCTGCTGCCGCAAACAGTCCTCGTTTGTCGCCGACGGCGCCGGTGAAGGCTCCTCGTACATAGCCGAACAGTTCCGACTCTAGCAGGGTGTCAGGCAGGGCCGCACAGTTGATCGAGACGAAGCGTGCGCCCTTCCGGGGGCCGCTGAAATGCAGCGCCCGTGCGACCAACTCTTTGCCCGTGCCGCTTTCGCCCGTGACCAGCACCGGAACTGGGGTCTCCCTGACTCTCGAAAGAATGGAAAAAAGCCGAAGCATCGGGGCCGAGCGGCCCACAAAGGCCGAAAATCCGTATCGAGACGCCAGTTGCTCCTGCTGCTCTTGAAGTTCCGTCTCTTTTTGGTCCAGCATGGCCCGTTGGGTGTCCACGGTCTCTTGCAGTTCCTTGTTGAGCCTGGCCACCTCTTCTTTGCTGCGTTCCAGGGCATCCACCATGGTTCGGTAGCCGGATATCAGCCGGTTGGTCTCCACGGCCAAGGCCGCCTGCTCGGCAAAAGCCCTTAACATCTCTACAACTGTCTCGGAAAAGACCCCCGGCTTAAATCGGTTGTCCAGGTAGAGGGCCCCCAACGTCCCATCCCGCCCCGGCAAAGGCAGGCACGCCACGCTGCGAATCCGGTTTGCTACAATGCTTCGTTGTTCCCGGAAGTCGTCGGCCTCAATGGCGTCCTCCAGCAACAGCAGTTCGCCGGTCTCCAGAACCTGGCGTGCCACCGAGGTCGAGAACTTGGTGCGGCTTTTCCGGATCCCTTCCCTGTCCATGTTGCGGGCCACCACCACGTCGAAACCGCCCGTGGAGGGAAGCAGGACAAATCCACGCTCGGCGCCGCTAAGGTCCACGGTCACGTCGATCATGGCTTCCAGAACCTGTTCGATCTCCCGTTGGCCCAACAACTTGCGATAGAGCCGAATCAACTCGCTCATCCAGGCCACTCGAGGGTCGCTCATCAAACTGATGGCCCCCGAACCCGGGACCAGCGTGGCTTCCATCTGCGTAAAAACGGACTGAAGACGGGTTAAATCGTTCTGCAATTCGCGACGGTCCCGCCGTGCAAAAAATGCCGTCCCGAACTCGCCCGGGATCTTCTGCCGAAGCCGCTCCAACAGCCCGATGGCTTTCCCCAGGCTGGCGGCCGCACGATCCTGCAAACCCTGCCGGTGAAACAACTGGCCTTGAAGCACGGTCAGTTTCAGCTCCAATTCCAGGTTGGGTTTGGCCTGAAGCATGGCCACGCACCCCTGAAGCAGCTCCTCGGCCCGGGCCAGGTCCCCCGCCTGCAAACGCAGCAACAGACCCTTGGCCAACGAAAGCGAAGCCCTGCACTCGTGGTCCGGCAACGCATGGGTGCGGGCCAATTCCAGCGCTGCCTGGCCATACTGCACCACGTCATGGGCTTGGGCCGCCAGGCCCGCCGCTTCGGAAAGATCAATCAGGCATTCGGTCTCTTCGTCGGGGGCCTTCAACTCCTGGAACTGGGTTCGGGTCTGCTCCAATAGTGCTTGAGCTTCCGCAACATCGCCGGAAAACAGGGCAATCTCACCAAGAAGCATGGTGTTTAGCGACTTCAGCAGCGGCTGGTTCAGGCGAGTGGCCAATTCCAGGCTGCGCTGGGCATAGTCCCTGGCCTTCTGCAGCATGCCCAGGTAGCGGTGAATATTGCCCAGATTCCCGTAAATTCGGGCCAGCACCGGCATGTTTTCGGTCTGAAAAGCCAGGGCCAGGACTTCCTGGTAACGGTCGATGGCTTCCGCATAGTCGCCGCTCTCCTGCAGCACCACACTCAGATTCATAATGGCCACGTTGACCCGTTCGGTGTCGCCACACGCTCGAGCAAGGCTGAGGCTTTCTGCGTAGTACTGGCGGGCTTTGGGCAGGTCCTTGATTCGGTGGTAGGCCAGACCCAGGGCATTGGCCACAAAGGCCATGTCCGAAGGGGAGCCACACGGCCTGAGGTTCGCCAGCGCGGTCTCCAGGAATTTGGCCCCCTGTTGCAGCTTGCCGCCGTAAACCCGAACCAGGCCCACCATGGCAGCACAAAGGCAGAATTCCCGGGTCTGGGGACCCAATTCGGCCATTCCCTGCTCCCCCGCACCTCGGGCCTCTTCGTGTTTCCCCAGATAGAACAAAACTCGGGCCGACAGAGCCAAAGCTCGGCCGCGTGGCCCCGAGGCACAAGGCCCCGGCTTCACATCGGGAGACGTTGGCGGAGCGGGGGTCTCGTCCGAGGTCGACTTCCCATGCTGAGTCAGCCCGGCTAAGGGCTGCAGGATGGCGTAGGCCTCGGCGTAACGTCCGGCCCGGAAGTGCAGTTCGGCCAGGTCCACACGCAAGTCGTCGCCCAAGTCCCCCACGGGGCCCGACAGGTACTTCTGGATGCGGGCCACGCCTTCATCGTATTTGCCCCAAAGCCGGTACAACCGGGCCGCCACCCGCCCCACTTTCACAGGGTCCTGGCCCATCTCGTCGGCAGCATCCAACAGCAGCAACGTTCGTTCAAAGGCCAGATGCCTCATGCTGGCTTCGATGCCCTGCAGCAGGAAATCCAGCGTCAGTTGGGGGTCATGGGCCTGTTTCATGTGCCAGGCCGCAGCATCCCCTTTGACCTCGAGTTTCAGGAACCAGGCCGCCAGACTTGCGTGTAATGTCTGGGTGCGCTCTGCGGGTAGTCTGGAAAGGGTGACACTTCGCAACGAATCCGTGGCGAACTGCAGGCTTTCGGAACCGGAACGGCGAAGAAGCAGGCCCTGTTTGTGAAGTCGCTCCACCCCTGCCTGAACCTCTGATAACTCAAAGCCCGTCGCTGCCGCCAGGCCGTCGGGGTCCAGGGGAAGCCATGCCAGGGCAGCGGCTTCCAACAAACGCCTGTCCAGGAGCTCCACCGAGTCCAGGGAGAGGCCCAGGTACTCGGACAGGGTCTTGGGCAGTTCTTCTCGGACCAGCCGTTTGGAGTGAAATTCGGTGCGCTGGGGGGTGCTGGTCAGAATGCCCGAGCGCCGCAGAAACGCCAGGTACTCGACCAGGGTTTTGGGATTGCCGCCGCAAGTCGCCTTGGCTTCCACGAGCAGAGATTCGGGGATTTCAGGCGTGCGCAGGACCAGTCGCAAAAACCGAGGCAACAGATCCGCCTCGATTTCCGGCAAAGAGACCGTTTTCGCCAGGCGGTGTTGGTGCCAGGTTGGACTGTTCTGGCCCTCTCGTTCCGGCGTGGCCATGACCACCGCTGCCTGAATGGTTCGTCCGGCTGCTCCGCCCGAGAATTCGATACGGTTGAGCAACTCTCGGAAAAACGTCGCACTGGGGTCATCCATGCCATCGGCGTCATCCACCAGATAGACACACGGTGCCGTCGAAGCCTGCTGCAACGCTGCCTCGACCAGGCGGGCCACGGTGTGACTGACCCGTTCGTCTCGATAGGTGCTTTGCGGATCTTCGCCCGCCAGCAGGGTTTGACTGAGCTGGTGGAACAGGTTTCCCGAGTTCCCCGAACTGAAGTGATACACTCGCAGTCCCAACAACTGCAGGCGCCGACGCAATTCGGTCAAAAGGCGTGAATGGCCACGCCCTCCGGGGGCCCGAACGACCCACAACGGATGGGGACCGGGGCCCGATTCAGGCAGTGCCCGCAGTGCGGATAGTAAGCTGGCCAGTGTCTGCTGCCGGCCCAGCCAGGGACCGCCCACCCCCTCGTCTGCCAGGTCCGTGGCCACTCCGGCCCCGGGAAGTTTGGACAGGCCGCTCATCTGCTGGATGGCGGTCAGACACTCGCTGGCCGAGGGGATGCGCTCTTTCACGTCGCGTGCGGTCATGCGTTGCAGCAGGACGGGAATCCAAGCGGGGTAGGGCGAGTCGGCGGGGAAGTGAAGTTGGCCTTTGGTATGAAACTCAATGCAGCTTTTTGCATCTTTTCCGGGGAAAGGAAGCTCTCCGAAGAGTATCTTGTAAAACATGATTCCGGCCGAGTAGATGTCGGTGTAGGCGCCCGCGACGCCGCCAGTGAACCACTCGGGGGCCATGTAGTGTGGGGTGCCACGACTGGTGACGGTTCCCTGAGGCATATCCGTGGCCAGTCCGAAGTCCAG
>CAYTWV010000338.1:4352-4905 GCA_964442235.1 uncultured Myxococcales bacterium
GGGAATGTACTGACCCTGAACGTATGTAACCAGTACGTTTTGGGGTTTTACGTCACAGTGAAGATATCCCTGGGAATGAATGTAATCCAAGGCAAACAGGAAGCGGGTCAAGAAGGCCAGGCGCTCTTCAAACGAGGCTGATTGCAGGGCCTCGTCGGCGGGCAGCCCATCCACGAGTTCGCAGGTATAGAAGTGGGCTTTTAAGTCCGGATCATAAGCAAAATCAAAAACCGATGCGATATAAGGATGGGCCATCAATGTCAGGGTCTGGAACTCACTTTTGAACCATCCGACGGTGGAGGTCTCTTTCAGAAGCTTAAGAGCGACGGGTTTGTCGCCCTGGTGGGTATCCAGGGCCCGATAAACCTCGCCCATGGCCCCCGCACCCAGCAATTGGGTGGCTCTGTAGCGTTCTGCCAGGAGCGAACCGACCAGCGAAGTGTTCGAGTGAGTGGACATGGGGCTTCCCTCGCAAAAGAGTGAAGAAGACTACGGGGCGGGCGTGGCCGGTGTGGGGGCCTGGGTCGAAGCCGGAGCCGCAGTGGGGGCCGGG
>CAYTWV010000338.1:4915-5372 GCA_964442235.1 uncultured Myxococcales bacterium
GAAGGCGGGGGGGCCGCCGAACTCGACCTGGCCGTTGGGCGGGATGGGGGGGGCGGCGGTGGGGGTCATCAGCCAGTTGCCGAAGTAGACGCAGTTGGTGGCCTCGCCGCAGGGGGCGCCGGCGAAGGGGATGGGGCCCCACCAGCCATAGGCGCCGGTGGGGTAGGCGGCGTTCCAGGACGGGATGGTGACGGGTGAGCCAGGCGGGGAGGGGCCGGTGTGGGGGCCGGGGCCGGCGTGGGTGCTGGCGTGGGCGCTGGCGCCGGAGTCTGTGCCGGAACTGAACCGGTTGCCGGCGGCTTTGCCGGAGCGGGGACCTGTCCCTGAGTGGTGCCTGGCGCTCCCACACGGAAGCCTTTGACGCGAATGGAACCCATGGCATCGGGCAGGACCTGGTTTAGTTCCTTAAGGTCCGGGGCGTGGCCCAACTGCTGTTCGATTCGGCGCATGATGGATT
>CAYTWV010000339.1:0-5343 GCA_964442235.1 uncultured Myxococcales bacterium
CCTTACGGTCGTGGCACAGACAAACCAAGTCACCCCACAAAACACGGCGGCAACCGGGGTCAATTCGTACTAGAAATACAGCGGATTCAGGGCAGGGTCAAAACAGATCATCGTAAGGGACTTGGCCGTGGGTGCCCGCATCACCTTAGCCCGGGCACGGCGACGGCAACGGCATCCGCAAATGGCAACAAAACGGCGGGCGCTGCAACGACTTCCCGGCAACAGAGCCGCCCCCATCGCTCGCCACAACACGTTCGGTTTGGCGAGTTCTCAGGGATTGCCGCGCAGCGTCTGACTGATCGCCAGGATATCGGCCAGAACTCCCGCGGCCGTCACGGCACCGCCAGCCCCGCTGCCTTGCACCAGCAAGGGATAGTCGCGGTAACGCTCCGTAGTGAACGCCACAAAAGCCTCTGTCCCTCGCAATCGAGACGCCGGATGATCCAGAGGCACTCCCACCGGTCCCACCTCGACTCGGGTTTTTCCCGTTGTGTTCGCAGGGTCCAATTCAGTGATAATTCGGGCTACATATCGCAGCGTAAGTCCCTGTTCCCTAAGACTTTGGACCCATTCAGTGATGGCGCCGTCCGCAAGCTCCAGTCGTCGGAAAAACTCGTCGACCCCGAGGGGGCCTTGGTCCTTCAGTTCAGGGCAGCAGGCCAACAACTTGGAACCCGCAGTCAGGTCCACCAGAGGTTTCACGTCCAGGTGGTTCATTTCAATGGGCCAGTCCAATTCTCGAGCCAGGATGAGCGCCTTTCGGGCCACGTCCATGCCGGACAAATCATCGGCCGGGTTGGGTTCGGTATACCCCATCTCTTTGGCCTTATGCACTGCCTCGGAGGCTTTCACTCCACGCATCAATTCATTGGAGACATATCCCAGCGTGCCGGAAAACGACCCTTCGATGCGCAACACTCGGTCCCCCGTTCGCACCAGATTCTTCAGGGTCTCGATGACAGGCAAACTGGCCCCTACGGAGGTTTCGTAGCGGTACGCCCGGCTCTTCTGGCGCGCCAACGCCATCATCCGCTGACGCTTCTCCCAGGGATGGTCAACGGCTTCTTATTGGCGGCCACCACGTGGATGCCTCGCTGGAACGCCTCAAGATAGAGAGCGTCGTTGCCATCCTGGGCGGTACAATCCACCAGAACCGGCACAGGCAGCTTTCGCAGTTCGTCCAGCAGGGCCAGGGTCGTCTCCGTGGTCACCTTGGCACCCCGGTTGCTGGCCACCAGAGCGGTCCAATCCGTCAGGTCCAGCCCCGCCGGGTCAAACAAGGCGACGTCGCTTCCCAGCAGCCCAACGACACTTAACTTCACGTCGTGCTGCCTGGCCAGCTTCTCTCCTTCATCCTGGACCTGAGCCAGCAACTGACTTCCAACCACCCCTTTTCCCAGAACCATCAGGCTGACCTTCTGGTGGGCAAAGTTGAAGGCCGCATGCACGGTCCGAACGGCTACGGCGGTATCGGCAGCATCAACCACACATGAGATGGAACGGGAACTGGCACCTTGGGCAATGGCCCGGACGGGCACGCCCACCGCCCCCAAGGCCCCAAAGAAGCGGCCCGATGGATTCTGCGACCGCCCCATGGCCTCGGCGACCAGCGTCAACAGCGTCACGGGCGAGCGCTCCACAACCGGTTCCACCTCGCCTCGCTCCATCTCCAGGGCCAACTCGTCAGCCAACACCTTCTGGGCCCGCTCCAACTCCCGCATGGGTACCGCAACGGCCACGGCCTGGCCGTGAGCGGCCAACGTACTCATCCACACCGTCAGGCCCGCTGCCTCCAGGGCCCCCAGGACCCGGCCGCCCAAGGAAGCCTGCTTGGCGACCCGGCGCATACGAACGCCCAGCAGAGCCAGATTCTCCAAACTGGTCACCGACGTCGCCTCGCCGGAATCCCCCGAACCCACGGCGTCGATCAACGTGCCGGGGGCCTCGGGTGACAACGTGTTGCGAATGCGCATGGGAATCCCGGACTCGATGAGCGGAATCATGGTCCGGCTGTGGAACATGCTGGCGCCGAAGTCCACCAACTCCAGAGCCTCGGAGTACGAGAGCCTGGAGAGCGGATAGGCGTCGGCGACGATGCCGGGGTCGGCCGTCATGACGCCCGAAACGTCGGTCCAGATGTTCACTTCGTCCGCATCCAGCCATCGGGCCATCAGCGTGGCCGTATAGTCCGATCCGTTGCGCCCCAACGTGGTCGAACGCCCATCCACGGTCTGCCCCAGAAATCCAGTGACCACGGGCAGAACAGTGCACCAGTGATCGGCCAATGCATGGAGGCGCAATTTTGACTTATCCAGTTCCACTCGGGCATTGCCGAAATGGTCGTCGGTCACCACCCAATCCCGGCTGTCCACAAACTCGGCTGGCTCTCCTGCCGAACGCAGCAACTCGGCGACCACCGAAGCACTCAAACGTTCCCCAAAGGACATGACCAGATCCAGAGTTTGTGCCGTGCGCTCACGAAGCAGGCTCACGCCGTACAGCAGTTGCCGCAATTGGGTCAACATCTGCCGCACCAGAGGCGTCACCTGCGGCTTGGGCCCCTTCACAACACCGGCCGATTCCAGACGCTGGTAAACCGACAAACCCGTGGCAATGGTCAAATCGGCAATCTGATCCAGCACCCGCTCGGCCCCGGCTAGGTCCTCTTTGGAAGCCAGCGTTGCGGCCTCGATCAGATGGTCCGTAGTGTGACCCATGGCCGAAACCACCACGGCCACCGGCCCCTGCTTCCGCTCGGCAACGATAATCTCCAGAACCCTGTAGAGCCGGTCGATGGAGCCCACCGAAGTTCCGCCAAACTTCATCACCCGAAATCTGCATCGTTCCATTTACTCACCTCTGTCCCGGCCCGATAATGCCTGTCTCGGACCGTTCATTCCTGTCCAGTCCCGCTCACACGTCGTGACGCTGCCGCCAATCCGCCACCGTTGAAGACAACCAATCCATCTCAATCAAAAACGCATCGTGTCCATCGTCCGAGTTCAATACAGCCAACTCGGCCCCGGGAATGGACGACGCCAATTCCTGCTGCTCCTGCGGCAGGTAAAGCACATCAGAATCCACGGAAACCACCAGAGTGGGCACCGAGATGCGCCCCAGTACTTCCAAATTTTCTCCGCGGCCACGCGCCACATCGTGGGAATCCATCGCCCGTGTCAAACAGACATAGGTGTTGGCGTCAAAACGGTCGACCAGTTTCTGGCCTTGGTAAGTCAGGTAGGACCCAATCTCGAAGCCGGCGTCCTGGCGCACCTTTCGGCCGAAACGACGCTCAAAACTGGGCCCGCTTCGATAGGTACACATGGCAATCATCCGGGCCACACCAAGCCCCTTTGAGGGCGGATACCCCTCTTCATACCAGCCGCCTCGCCATGCAGGATCCGCAGCAATAGCCTGGCGCTGACACTCCGACAAGCCAATACACCAGGCCGAGTGCCGGCCGCTTGCCGCAATGGTCACAACCGATTCGACCACGCCCGGAAACTCCAACGCCCACTCCAAGGCCTGCATGCCCCCCAACGAGCCGCCGATCACCATGCGCACCTTGCGAACCCCCAAAGAGGCCAGCAACATCTGCTGAACCCGCACCATGTCCCGCACTGTAATCAGCGGAAAGTCCGGTCCGTACCAGTGGCCCGTCCCAGGATTACTGGCACTGGGCCCCGTGGTCCCGTAACAACTGCCCAAAATATTGGTACAGACCACAAAGTCCTTGGCTGGATCCAGGGCCTTGCCCGGCCCAAACAGCGGCTTCCACCAATCGTCGGCATCGGCCGTTCCCGTCAGCGCGTGGCACACCACCACGGCGTTATCCCGCTGGGCCGAGAGTTGGCCCCATGTCCTGTAGGCCACCGTCAGCGGCGAGATCACCACCCCACCCTGCTCTGGCTGATACCCCGATTCGAAAACTCGATATTGCGTATGATCAGACAACAAAAACTCGGCCATTCCCGTTACAACCCCGCCTGGTTGAAGGCCTCCTGAAAGTCTTCCTTAATGTCGTCGATGTGCTCGATGCCCACCGCCACACGAATATGGTCGTCGGTAACCCCCGAGGCCAGCCGTTCCGCAGCACTTAGTTGCTGATGGGTTGTGGTAGCAGGGTGGATCACCAGGGTGCGGACATCGCCCACGTTGGCCAGATGACTGGCCAGCTTAACGCCATTGATGAACGCCTTGCCCGCCTCCATCCCGCCTCGAATCCCGAACGACAAAACCGCTCCGTAACCGTTACGCAACAACTGCCTGGCCCTGGCATGGTAGGGGTGACTTTCCAATCCGGGATAACTGACCCACGACACGGCGGGATGCGCCTCCAGCCAACGGGCCAATTGCATCGTGTTGTCCACATGGCGCTGAACCCTCAGCGACAACGTCTCGAGGCCCTGCAGCAACAAGAACGAATTAAAAGGACTGATACACGGCCCCAGATCCCGCAGCCCTTCAACCCGAGCCCGAATGATAAAGGCGATGTTGCCAAAGGGCGACTTGGGCCCAAACACATCATAGAACTTCATTCCGTGGTACCCCGGCGAAGGCTGGGTGAAGACCGGGAAATTGCCATTGCCCCAGTCGAACTTGCCCGAGTCCACGATGATGCCTCCCAGGCTGGTCCCGTGGCCACCAATCCACTTGGTCCCCGACGCCGTAACGATATCCGCGCCGTGGTCGATGGGCCGGCACAAATAGCCTGCGGCCCCAAAGGTGTTGTCCACCATCAACGGGATGCCGTGAGAATGCGCTACGTCGGCCAACGCAGGCAGATCGGGCACGTTGTACCTGGGATTGCCAATGGTCTCGACGTAGAGGGCTTTGGTCTTGGAATCGATGGCTTGACGCATTGCGTCGGGGTCGTCCCCGTCCACAAGTTTGACCTGGATGCCCAGACGAGGCAGTATCACTTTAAATTGATTATATGTGCCGCCATAAAGGTAACTGGTCGCTACGATATTTTCACCGGCCTCCGCCAACGTACTAATCGCCAAGAACTGCGCTGCCATGCCACTCGCCGTCGCTAGACCAGCTATGCCGCCTTCGAGAGCCGCTACTCTTTTCTCGAAGACATCAGTGGTTGGATTCATGAGGCGAGTGTATATATTACCGAACTCTTCGAGGTTGAAGAGACGGGCGCCGTGGTCCGTGTCCTGGAACTGGTAGGAGGTGGTCTGGTAGATGGGAACCGCCCTCGCTCCCGTCACCGGGTCGGGCTGCTGCCCGGCGTGGACCTGCAGCGTTTCGAAGCGAAGTGGTCGGCGGCGAAGATCCTCTTTCATGGTATCCCCCTCGTGAAAGCCAGGCTTACTATGGGAAGTTGTCAGTCAC
>CAYTWV010000340.1:0-5342 GCA_964442235.1 uncultured Myxococcales bacterium
TGTACATCCTGGACCTGGACCCCTTCACGGGCCTTCCCAATGACCAGGGACCCATTCTGCTGACACACCATTACGCCGCAAACAAGATGGATTTGCTGCCCGGAAATCTGGGCTACGTCGTGGCCGAGGGATTCGAGACCGATCCCGGTTCGGGCATTATCCTAAGTGTGCTGGACGGCCTGGGCAGCCCCGTCGGGTCCTACGAGATGATCAGTGATGGCAGTATTCCTTCGGTGCTGTCGGTTTCGCCCGACGGGACCCAGGTGCTGCTGGGGTATTACAACCTGTTCGGGGAAGGGGACAAGATCATGCTGTTCCACCTGCCTGTGGCTGGCGACCCCGAGCTCGTCACCCAGTTGGACGTCTATGATCCTGCCGATGCCGACTGGTCCGAGGATGGAACCTATGCGGTACTGGCCGAAGGCCAAGGCGACAAGGTGACCATACTGAAATTCGGTGGCGGCGTGGCCATGAGCAAGGGAGGCAGCTTCACGTTGGGGTTGCCGTACGATGTCTATTCGATGCGGTGGGGAAGCCAGGCAGACCGCTTCATGGTGCCGTATGTTTCCGGGTCCACGGGAATCTCGGGAATCCGGATGCTGTCGGTCTCAGCCGGCGTTTTTGTGAACGAAGGCACGTTCGAGCTGGGCGACGGAATGGAGCACTTGATCTACTCTGCAGGAATCCAACCCTGAACACGACCACGTAACGAATAGCAAATAGAATACGGGCCTGCGGTACTGCCTGCTATCGACCAAACCATGCGGGCATAAGGCTCTTTCCGTCGGTCGTAAGGACCTTCAACTTCTTCTCGTTCACATCCAGCGAAACCAGGTTGGTGCCGTTGGCACTCTCCACGGTCAAGACCAGATGGGTGGCGTCCAGAGACCAATCGAACTGGTCCTGAACCAAACCGGACAAGTTGGCGGGGCTTACGTCTTTGGCGGCCAACTCACCCGCGGAATCGGCACCCATCAACACCACCTTATCGGCCTGCAAAGAGGCCATGAAAAAGAGCGGCGACACGGCCAATCTGGAGTCAGCGGTCTGCCCCGCCCAGTCGAACTCCATCACGGTCTCTTCCAGGTCCGTCAGGTCATACACACCGATGCGCTCGGGTTTGGAGCGGAACGCCACGACGGCCTGGCCACCCGAGGGCAGGAGGCCCATGGCCGACACGGTGTCCTCGTCACTCTCGAACACGCTGGTCACTTCGCCCGTATTCATCTGCAGGCTGTACGTATGAACCAGCGTGTCTTTCATGAAATAGAAACCAACCGTTCCCGTGGGAACCCAGTGCAGCGGACCCACTTCCAGACTGCCCTCAGCTTTGCCCACGATGCCTGTCAGCGGAATGGTCTCGCCGGCCGTGCCATCATAGTCGGCAGTCGCAATGATATTCATGCCATTAACAGCGCCCCTGAGGATCAGGCGGCCCTTGCCCGCTGGCGCTTCCAGCGTGAATTCCCCGCCAGAACCGGTGGTACCCACCACGGCACCACCTTCAACGGCGACGGTGCCGCCCGAAACCGGGGCAGCGATGGCGCCTTGCCCAAAACGGAAACTCCCTTGCAGCGTCAGGGTATCGCCGGCTGCTTTGGCTCGCACTTGTTCCACGCCGGGGCTGAGCTGATAACAGGACGAGCCATCCACGGCTACAACGAAGACATTGTAACGAAACTCATTAAACACAGCACGATAGTTGGAGACAAACGCCACATAATCTCGATTCGGGGACCACGTGGGATAATAAACATCGACCGTGGGATCCATGAAGCGGGTCAAGGCCTTCTGCCCAGCCCCTTCCGGCCCCATCAGATACAGGTCGCTGCCCCCTTCGGCGCCTTTGCGCACAAACACGATGCGGTTCTGGACGTTGGCCTTGCGCTGGGTGGTGCCCGTAAAATTGGCGGCCTTTTCGCCGGGCATCAACTGGCAGACAAAGGCATCCGGCGTCACCACCGTATCCCCCGCATCCTCGCTGACGTCAGGGGTCGGTTGGGGTGCCACTTCTTCACAAACCTGAGTGGTCTCTTCCTGGCTGCACGCAAAGGTGACGACGGGCAATACAACAAGCAGGGCCATGACGCTGACAGCGTTGCGGCGACGGGCCAGGAACAGAAGGGCGAACAGGGCCACAACAACAAGCAGCGCCCCCGAACTGGGCCGCTGACTGGCCGAGCACCCCGTGGTCTTCGTGACGTCTTTGCAGCCCGAGCTGCCCGAATCCAATTCACCGGGGATCACCCCACCCCAGGCATCGGTGTCGCCGGGAGCCGAATTTTCGCTGATCAACTGTTCGTCGCCGAACGTGCCAAACATGTGGCCCCAGGTCCAGACGTCCTGCTCCACCACGTCGCCGCCAGATTCGGGGTTCCCATCGGGGTTGATGACGCCGCCGTCGCAACCGTTGCCGTTGTTGAACTGCTTAATGACACCCCACTCGCCAGCAACCCAACCTACGTTTTCGCACGGGAAGGTGATGTCGTAATAGGCGCCCTTTCCTTCGGCTTCGGGCGTAAACTGCCAGGTTACGCCGCCATCGAAGGACTCGATGACCACGGCCTTGTTGCCCACGCCGCCATCCTTGACCCCGGTGGAGCCCGCTGCGATGGCGTGAATCGGGGTCAGCATGATGGCCTTGGTCAGGAATTGCCAGGTACCGCTGGCCGGTGCGGGAAGTTGGATATCCTGCCACGTTTTGCCGCCGTCAACAGTTCGCTTGATGAAGTACTCATTGCCGTTCTTGCCCGCTGTGGCCAGGCCGATATTCTGATCGATCATATTGATGGTACGGATGATGTCGGGGCTGTTGATGGTCACGGGCGTCCAATTTCGGGCACCGTCCTCTGTGCGCATCACGATGCCTTCGGACTTGATGTCGTACCCGATGACATTTTCCTGTCCCGATTCGGGGTCCGTCTCGGTGATTTCATCTTGTGCTCCGCCCACGACCCAGCCGTTCATGGCGTCCAGGAAGAAGAGGCTCTGTAATTCCTGGGTGACTTGAGTATCGGTCTTGGACCAGTTCAAACCCGCATTTCCCGTATAGATAATCTGGCTTCCTTTTATTGTGTAAATATAGTTGCTATTTACGGCGAAAATATCCAACAGGGTATCAAAGCCCCCTACACCGGGGACCGTCAGGGCGGAAAAACTCTGGCCGCCGTCCTTACTCTTGTGCATGCCCAGGCCCACGCCGTAAACGGTCTTGGCATCGGCAAAAGCCACTTTGAAAACGAACGAGAACTGGCCCCCAAGCTGACCGCCGGTCCACGTTTTGCCACCGTTGGCCGTGAACCATACCGAGGCCTGGTCCCCGGACCCCGAATTGGCCTTGCCACAAGCCACGGCTGAGGTGTCATCCCAGGCATCGATGCCAAACGCCTGATTTCCGTCGCCCGCCAGCGAGAACTGTTGCACCCACTCGGCAGAAGCGGGGTTACTAAGCGCCAAAGAAGCAAGAACAGCGGCCAGAACAAAACGGATATTGCGTGACATGATCATCCTCCCAACTTCGGCCCGCCAGGGGTCAGCCGGGGGGATTGTGCCGCATCACCTGCGCCAAATCAAGGCTGCGTCTGCCAGAAATCGGATTCCCTTGAAAGCGTTGGAGAATTCTGAAATCATGCACAGGTTACAAGCCGGGGGGATTCCATGGTGCGCTCTTGCCTCTGTCTGATATGGGTGGCACTGGCTCTGTCGGTGGCTGGATGTGGCGACACGGTGGTGGTCGACACAGGCAAAAATACGGGCCCATGTACACCCAAGTGCTCAGGGAAGCAGTGTGGGGGCGATGGGTGCGGTGGGGTTTGCGGCGGCTGCGCTGCCGGCGAGTATTGCCGAGACGGCCTTTGCAACCAGGGCACGGCCCCGTCCGACCTGTGGGAAGGGTTCGAACAACCCGATGGATTCACGCAGGACTTCTGGACTCAGGACACCAACCAGCCTCCTTTGGACCAGAACGTAACCCCTGACAGCGTGACCCCACCTCCGGACAATTCGGTTCCCCCAGACAACAACGTCGCACCGGATAAGTGTTTTTTCACCTTCGACGATGCGGACGGCGACGGTTTCGGCTCGGCCCAAACCAAGACCGAAGTGTGCGGCGTCGACAAATTGCCCGCTGGCAAGGCCGTAAAATACGGCGACTGCAACGACAGCAATGCTGCCGTAAGCCCCGGCGGCATCGAGATTTGTGACGACGTGGACAACGACTGTGACGGGGTGATCGACGACGGCTGCGACCTGGACGACGACGGCCACTGCACCAAACTGTTGCCCATCGTGGGAACGCCCAGCACGTGCCCTTCGGGCCCCGACGACTGCGACGACAATAGCAACAACGCCTTCCCGGGCAACCTGGAAACCCCGGGCGACGGCATCGACAACAACTGCGATGGCACGGTGGACGAAGCCGTCCAATGCCCGGGTGCCTGCACGGGTCACCTGGAATCCGCCTTCCTCTGCGCCATGGAGATTTGTCAGGGCCTGTACTCCTCGCCCGCATTCTCCTCGCCGACCGGGGACAACATCGACTCAGCCTGGAACGCCGTCAACCACTTCGGCAACGCCGGGAACGACCTGGCTCCGCTGGGGGGAAACTCGTACGCATTGCTGGCCACGGGACCGGCCACGGGAACCAGCCACACCACGGACCTGTCCGGCGGATCATCCAAAAGTGACAACATCTCCAGCTCCGGTGACGAGATGTATGACGCCGTGGAATTTGTGGTGACGCTGACCGCCCCGGCCATCGCACTGGGTTTCTCTATCGACTACGTTTTTATGTCGGAAGAATACGAAGAATTTATTGGCAGTTCCTATAATGACAAGTTCTACATGCTGCTGAAGGGACCCCAAACCACCGGCGGCCAGTGGAAAATCATCAACTTTACCGACTGCCGTAATCCCGGTTCCTACCACGACTTCGTGGACCCTGACACCGGAGAGAAGCAGTGTTATCTGGCCATTAACACGGCCCTTAGCGAGGCGTGCCCCAATGCGCCTACCGATATCAGCGGGACCGGCTTCGAGTGCGGCTCGGCCGACGCTGCCCACGGCTCCTCCACGGGCTGGCTCTACACCAGTTGGCCCATCAAGGCCGGAGAGACCTTCCAGCTTCGATTCCACGTCCATGACACGGCTGACGGGATTTATGATTCGCTGGTGATTCTGGACAACTTCCACTGGCTGACGGCGCCTTTTACGCCGGGCACGGCGTCGCACAATTAGTCCCCCAAGGGCTTCGCTTGCACGAGGCACCAATCGGGCGCGCCTACTCCGTAACGGGGCTGTCGAAAAAGTCCAGTGGTTGAGTGCACGCAGTGTACTAATCAGTG
>CAYTWV010000341.1:0-5339 GCA_964442235.1 uncultured Myxococcales bacterium
CAGGGTGAGCCAGCGCGACTATGATCTGTTTTATGCCCAGTTCTCCAAATACGAAGAAGTAGCCGCTGTCCAGTCCCTTATCCAGGCGTTCCTGGACCAGTTCCGCTGCGATGGCAATTTCTTCGGCAGAGAAGTTGCGAGTGGAGGTGACGATGTCCCGGACAGCCTCTACATCCGTGGGAAGCACGTCGGTTCTCAGGTGCAGTTCTTGGCTCATGTTTATCCTCTTTTGCCCCGCCGCAATGCGTCGGCGATGATGCGCTCAAAGATTTCGGGTGGCTCCATAAGAGCCTCCTCTGCTGCGGCCAGAAAGCCCGCATCGGGAGAGAGGCAGGGGTTCGTGTTGATTTCCAGCACATAGGGTGTCCCGTCGGAAGCCACACGGAAATCCACGCGGGCGTAGCCGTCCAGGCCAAAGACGTGCCAGCACTGCAGGGCAATCTCCCGCAAGCGCCGGATGAGCGGGGCATCGGTCTCTTCAAAGGTGAAAGAGCGGACGGTGGTGCGGGACTCGACGGATTGGTCATCCCATTTCGCCTTGTAGTCCACAATGCGGTACAAGTCGGTGGGGAATCCCTGGAAGCGGATTTCGGCTGGCGGCAGCAGTCGAGGCCCCTGTTCCGAAGCGATCAGGGCGATGTTGAACTCTCGACCATCCACAAACTGTTCCACAAAGAGGGCTCCACCCAGCCGGGCCTTTTGTGCGTTCATTTTTTCGGGCAGCAACGCAGGGTCGAGCACGATACTGTCTTGGCCCAAGCCCACAGACGCATGTTCCCAAAGGCTTTTGATGATATAGGGGCCCGGGAAGGCCGGTTCGGCGCGCAGCAACTCGGCTTCTTCGGCCCAGGCTGGAGTTGTAATGCCAGCGTAAGACATAAGCCGCTTGGCGAGCAGTTTGTTCGTGGTGGCGAACGTCGCCATCGTAGAGTTGCCGGTGTAAGGGATTCCCAACTGGTCCAGCAGGGCGGGGCACAGCTCGATGATTCGCCCGGTGCCGGCGATGGTCTCGACCAGGTTGAACACCAGGGTGGGCTCCAGGGATTCCAGCCGTTCTCGCATTCCCGTGATGTCGGTAATGAACGGAAGTGTAATGGTATCGTATCCCAGGCCACGGGCGATGAAACCGGCGAATCGGGCCTCTTCCAGTACATCCTGTTCGTCGGCGGGCGCCCCGGGGGGAACCTCTCCATGCAAAATGAGCATCAGGCCTTTTGAGGGAGTGGTGGGAAGATCCGGCTCTGCAGTGTTGGGGCGCAGCGGCATGCAATCCCCGGGTATAGCCACGGCGGGCTCTTCCGGGGCAGCGGTTTTGGGGAACCAAAGCTTGGGAGCTTGGGGTTCCGTCTTCATGCGCAGCGTTGCGGATTGAACGATACGTGAGATGAGTTCTGCGTACGAGATCCCAAGCAGACGGCAAAGAATGATCAGGTCCGAATCGATGGGATGAAGACCCGCCAGGGGGTTGACCTCGATGAAACTTGCGTGGCCGTTGGCATCCATTCGGATGTCGACTCGACCGCCATCTCGGCAGGAGAGTGCTCGCCATGCCTGCAGCGCCACCTTGGCCGCTTCCTGACCTGCGTCGTCTTTGGCCAGCGCATAGGTCACACGATCATAGTAGTTCTGTTTGTTTTCAAACGAATAGCTGGCCTTTTCGCCGGCGCTGAGGGCGTGGACTTCCATGGCGCCCAGAGCCTGGGCATTGGCGCCGGTTCCCACAATTCCCACAGTGAACTCCCGTCCGGGGAGATACTCTTCGACCAGTACGGGTTGGTTGAACTTTGCCAGAAGACGTTGGCAGACTTCCAACAATTGCTGGGAGTCATGGACCAGCGAGCGGTCCGAAATTCCTTTGCTGGTGCCCTCGGCAACGGGCTTACAGAAAAGGGGGAACGGAAGGTCTACCCGTTCCACATCGGTCAACTCCGTAATCACATGGAAGGTGGGTGTGGGCACTCCCTGATTCATGGCCACATGTTTGGCCATGCCCTTGTGAAGTGCCATGGCAAGCACCATGGCATCGGAGAAGGTATTCGGAATTCCATAAGCATCCAGCAGTGCGGGAATCTGGGATTCACGGGCAAAGCCAAAGACCCCTTCCGCGATATTGAAGACCAGGTCCCAGGTCTCGCCCTTGACCAGCCGTTGGGCCAGGGCGTGAACGTGGCCGATGCGTTCGGTAGTGTGACCCAGCGACACCAGCGCTGCATCTATGGCATCAATGGTCGCAATTCGGTCAAATTCGGCGGCTTCCTCGGCGGAGAATCCCAGCGCAAGATAGTCGTCCTTGAGGTCGTAGGTCAGTCCGATATGCATGGCAGCATCCTGCAATTAAGAATCAGTGTTTGGAAACCATTGAGTTTCACATGCCCGCAGGGTTCAGGAAGGCGTTGGCCTAACTGTCCATGGGGTCCGGATAGCGATACACCCCACCCGTGTAGTTGGTCAAGAGCAGGTCGTTGCCGTCTCGGCCCAAAACATAGTCGGGGCTAAGGGGAACTTTCCCCCCACCGTCGGGGGCGTCAATGACATACGAGGGAATGGCATATCCCGTCGTGTGGCCACGCAGCCCGCGAATGATATCCAACCCAGACTGAACCGGGGTGCGAAAATGGGAGGACCCTGCGATGGGGTCACACTGGTACAGGTAGTACGGTTTTACCCGGGCCTTCAGCAACCCGTGGACCAATCGTTTCATGGTTTCCACGTCGTCGTTGATGTCTTTGAGCAGGACGGTCTGGCTTCCCAAAGGAATGCCGGCATCGGCCAGGCGCTCGCAAGCCTCAACGGTCTCCGGGGTGAGTTCCAGGGGATGACAGAAGTGCAGACTCATCCAGATGGGATGGTACTTCTTCAGCATGCGGCAAAGGGTGGGTGTGATGCGCTGGGGCAGCACCGCCGGGACCTTAGTGCCAATGCGGATGAACTCCACGTGCTGGATTTTGCGAAGGCGCTGCAAAAGCCATTCGAGTTTTTCATCGGACATGGTCAGCGGATCGCCGCCGGAGATCAACACGTCCCGACTCTCGGTGTGTTCCTGAATGTCGGTTAGGCAACGTTCCCAGCGGGCCCGGCTTCCCTCACCGTGCCCCTGACTCACCACTCGGGAGCGGGTGCAATAGCGGCAATTGGTGGAGCAAAAGTCCGTGGCCAGGAACAGGACTCGATCGGGATATCTGTGGACCAGGCCCTCCATAGGGCTGTCGTGGTCTTCCCCCAGAGGATCCACGGCTTCGCCCTGGGTGAACGTGAACTCTGCGGAGAGGGGCACCACCGCTTTTCGCAGGGGCGCCGACTCGTCGCCAAGGGTCAGCAACGAGGCGTAATAGGGTGTGATAGCCAGTGGTAACTGGGGGCCGCCGCGTTGCAGAGCCGAGCGCTCGTCGGCCGTGAGTCGGACCACTTTCTCCAGCGCCTCTACGGTGCGGATTCGATTTCGGACCTGCCATCGCCAGTCGTTCCAGTCCTGCACCGATGCGCCAAAATGGCGCCGCATGAACGCTCGGCTGAGATGGGAGACCTTAAAGCGGACCGCTTTGCGGAAGGCCAGATGGGTGATCTTCTGCTCCAGGGGCAGGGCCCCCTGTTTCACGGTCCAGGGTGCATGTTGTGACGGTTCTATAGACTCGGATGTGCACGACGCACCGGGAGGTTCCACTTCATCGCACTCGAACTCGGTCGGAAAAGCGGAATCGAAGATGACCTTGATCTCGTTACCCATAAGTCGTTTCCCCCTTACTTGCGACTTGGCGTCGCTAGTAGAACCTCTGCTGCTCAAACATCATCCACCTCATTGGGGCCACCAGAAAAGCGAAGGGCCAAGTGGCGGCCGAAGCACCCGATTCAAGGGCGCTTATAACACACGATTTTCAGAATGCAAGAGACATGCCGGGCCCGATCTTGGCCGATCACGGCCTGCCAGAGCAACCGTCGGAACTGCAAGTTCCGATATGGAAAACGAACAAGGGGGCCCACACCGGGGGAAGCCCGCCACAGCTACTCTTGAGGGATTATGGGTGCCTCTTGGGGATCGGAACTTTCAAGACCGATTTGCGGGGCAGCGGAACTGCGGGTTCCGGTTTTTCTTCGGCCCATGGAGTCGCCCTTAAACATTTCTTTTCGGAGGCGATGTTTGAGCATCAATTTGTGCAGTTGTCGCTCGGTGACGCCTGCAGCTCCTGCGGTCAATTTGATGGAGCCAAGTTGCTCTTCCAACAGTTGTCGCAGGTATCTCCGCTCGGATTCATCGGCCGCCCGTTTGCGGATCTCGGCAAGTGGCAGGGTGGTGTCGACAAAAGCCGGGGCGGTGCCCGGTCTGGTGCCCATGATCTCGCTTGGGAAACTGGATGGGGAGAGTAAAGGGCCCTGTTCGAGGATATAGGCCCGCTCGATGAGATTCTCGAGTTCACGGATATTGCCTGGCCAGGAATAGCGGGTGAACGCTTCCATGACGCCCGGATGAACGCCTTCGATGCCTTTGGAGTCGGTCTCGTTCAGTTTCTTGAGCATGCGCTCGACCAGGATGGGCACATCTTGCAGTCGTTCCCGAAGCGGTGGAATGTGGATTGGGAAGACGGCCAGGCGATAGAACAGGTCCGATCGGAAGGTGCCGTCCACCCGGCGCATTTCCAGGTCCTCATTGGTGGCGGCGATGATTCGAACGTCGGTAGAGAGCGTGGTGGTTCCGCCCAGACGCTGGAAGGTTTTGTCCTGGAGAATCTGCAGCAGTTTGATCTGGATGCCATGGGACATGGTCGCTACTTCGTCCAGGAACAGGGTTCCGCCATGGGCGACCTCGAACTGGCCCAGTTTGCGCTTGGTGGCGCCGGTGAATGCGCCTTTTTCGTGGCCGAAAAGTTCGCTTTCAAGCAGGGGTTCCGGAATGGCTCCGCAGTGGACCGAGAGGAACTGGCGACCGGCCCGGGTCGAGTGGCGGTGGATCAGGCGTGCCATGACGCCTTTTCCCGTGCCCGTTTCCCCCGAGAGCAACACGGTAGTTCGAGTAGGTGCCACGGCGCGAATTTTCTCAAAAACCGAGCGCATCGCTTCGTGGTTGCTTCGGATGAAGTCGATCGAGTCCGTCTTCCAAAAGCGGTCCCTGAGGTAGTCCAGTTCCTGGTTAAATCGCGCGTGTTCCTTAAGGCTATCCAGAACATAGCGAAGTTCGTCAGTGCTAATGGGAAAGGTCAGGTAGTTAGCGGCCCCCGCCTTCACGGCTTCCACTGCATCCCTGAGGCGCTCCTGGGAAGAGAGAATCAGAATTTCCGCCGAGGGGTAAGAGAGCAGGAAGGGGCGCAGTGCGTTCTTGAAATCAGGGATGCCCGTGGGATGTGCTG
>CAYTWV010000342.1:0-5335 GCA_964442235.1 uncultured Myxococcales bacterium
GGGTGAGAATATGGAGTCCGAGGAATCGAAAGCGCCGGAGTTCTTTATCAGTTACACCGGTGCAGACCAGCAATGGGCAGAGTGGATTGCTTGGATGCTGGAGGAGGCAGGCTACAGAACCCTGCTCCAGGCATGGGATTTCACGCCGGGCAGCAATTTCGTTCTTGAGATGGACGATGGGGCCAGGGAGGCCCGACGGACACTTCTGGTACTTTCGCCAGCCTACATCAAATCGGGCATGTGCCGGGCTGAGTGGGCGGCGGCCTTCCGGGACGACCCCATTGGCGCAAAGAAGAGGCTTCTACCTGTTCGGGTAGAAGAATTCCATACGGACGGTTTGTTGGGACCCATTGTGTACGAAGACCTAGTGGGCAAGTCGGAGGCCAAGGCCAAGGATGCGCTGCTCAAAGCAGCAGAAGGCGGCCGCCGGAAGCCAAACACTGCCCCAGGATTCCCCGGGGCCCCCAGCTCCTCCCCGGCCTCAACCGGCACCAAGCCGCCCCCCCGCTTCCCTGCCAACAGGCCGACCATCTGGACCGTCCCGTACGTTCGAAATCCCTACTTCACTGGCCGAGAAGAGATCTTCTCTCGGTTGCATACCGCGCTGGCGGATGGCCAAGCCGCTGCGATGTCCCAGGCTCAGACTGTTCACGGGCTGGGGGGCGTGGGCAAGACACAGGTGGCCGTTGAGTATGCGTACCGGTACATGTCGGAATACAACGCAGTCCTCTGGGTCAACGCCGACTCAGCTGCAGGCCTGGCTGCCGGATTGGCGGGACTAGCGGGGCCAAAGGCACTGGGTCTTCCGGAAGCTACGGCCTCCGAACAGGAGGTTCAGGTCGATGCGGTGATGACATGGTTGCGCACTAAGGAGAATTGGCTGTTGGTTTTGGACAACGTCGACTCGGACGATGCCCTCAATGCCGTCACATCCCTCTTGGGCCAAGGGTTTACGGGACATTTGATCGTTACGTCTCGACGCTCCAACTGGGGAATCGGATTTGCGGAAATCCCGTTGGATGTCCTGTCCCCGGCAGACGCCGTCAGATTCCTGGTGCAGCGGACTTCCTCGTCGGGGCTTGACTCGGGAAGTGAGGTGGATGCGTCGGCGTTGGCCAGGGAACTCGGCTACCTGCCATTGGCCCTGGAGCAAGCTGCTGCGTACATCCGCAAGTACAGATGCAACTTCAGAAACTACCTGGATAAGTTGGCCAGTCAGCCGAAGACCTTGCTTGAAGCAGCATCACAGGGTGGGACCAAATACCCACGCTCACTGGCGGAAACCTGGCTAATCACGGAAGCCCGCCTCTCGCCGATGTCCAAGGCCATCCTTCGGGTGCTGGCCTTCATGGCCCCCGAGCCCGTGCCTCGGTTCTTGTTTGGCGATGAGGCATCGCTCCTAAGGGTGGCAAGGCAATTGCTGGCCAGTCTGGGCGCAAACGAGCCGCCCCATTCAGGGATGTCGGTCGAAGACGCACTGGCGGAATTGGCGGACCACTCAATGATCTCGTTGTCGCCCGATTGGGTGAACTGCCATCGGTTGGTACAGGCCGTCCAGGGGGACCGCTTGGATGCCAGCGAACGCAAGATTTGCTGCGCTGCTGCCACCAAGATCGTCGACATGTCTTTGCCAGGCGACGCCGACGATGTCCGAGGATGGCCGGTCTGGCGTACCATGGGTCCACACGCGATGGCGGTGCTCGCACACGCTGAGAAAATACATGCTTTGGGTGATGCGGCGAATCTCGTTGCCAAACTTGGGACATGTCTCTTGGTCCACGACGACTTCGTTCGTGCTGAACCTCTGCTGAGGCTGGCGGTGGCCCTGGGTGAGCAGAACGAAGGGCCGAACCACCCGGTCGTGTCGACTCGATTGGCGAATCTTGGGAGTCTGCTCCAGACGACGGGCCGTTTGGCTGAGGCGAAGTCCGTTCTGGAGCAAGCCCTGAAGATTACCATCGCTGCGTACGGCGAAGAACATCCTCAGGTGGCCACGGACCTTGGAAACCTGGCACAAGTGCTCCAGGCCATGCGCCGTTTTGCAGAGGCAGAGCCCTTGTTGGAACAAGCACTGGCAATCGACATTGCTGTGCACGGGGAGGGACACCCGGCCGTCGCTGTGGACCTGTGCAACTTGTCCGGCCTGTTCATGGCCACTAATCGACTGGAAGATGCTGCGGTCGCAGTGAAGCGAGCCCTTGCGATAGATGAGGCGACCTATGGCCAGGACCATCCCAAAGTGGACGTCGACCTCAGCAATCTCGCCGGGGTTCTCGTTGGGAAAGGCCAAGTTGACGATGCCGTACAACTATTTCGGAGGGCATTGGAAATCAACCTGTCCATCCATGGTTCCGACTCCTTGGCTGTTGCCGGGGACCAAAGGAATCTTGGCTTCGTGTTGGCGCTTTCCAAACGGTACGAAGAAGCCGAAGCCCTGAACCGTAGCGCTTTGAGTACTTATGAGTCGCTGTTTGGCAAAGACCACCCCACGGTCGCGTTGAGGCTGGACAACCTTGCATACATCCTGATCTCCGACGGGCGATTGGAGGGGGCTCTGCCATTGCTGCGTCGCCAACTGGAAATACTCCTGGCATTCAATCGAGTAAACGGACACGAGCATCCCAGGCAGAAGGCCGCCCTCGGGAGTCTTGCGACGGCACTTCGCGGTCTTGGCCGCTCGGAGTCTGAGATCAAAAGCGAACTAGCGGAACTGTTCAATCAACAGGGAGTGAGCTCGCACACACTCCCGGAAGCGTAGATCTTCTTTTCTGCAATGGTCGTTACGAATTGCACTGGTGTCGAAGACAGTGATCGCCAAACGGTTTCGTCTCCTGCGTTGGCCCAAAACCAGGCACAAGGGTTCGCCCTTGTCAGCTTCGCCGCAACGCTTTGCGCAAGGTCCAGCGGAACGGGGCCGATTGCAGGAAATCTTCGAGTTCTCCATCTCGCAAGTCGCCCGACTCATATCGAAACCCGTCAACGGTCTTCAGCGCCTTTTTCCGGTCCCAGTTCAGGGCGGAGGCGTTCAGATTGAGGACCCGCAGGCTCTCGGACGCCTCGGAGGCTTCCTCCGCGCAGAGTTGGTGGGCCGGCACCAATCGGCCATCCGATTGACGCAGTTCAAAGTACCGATTGGCCTCTGGGCCAGGCTCAACTTTCAGTCGGGCCACCCCCTTGTTGTGTCCGCAATGCTCCTTTGCATTGCAACTCAAAACCATGTTTGAAAAATCAAACATCCGAGCCGGGGTGGAGCCTCTCGGTTTTACGTGGTCGATATGAACCTCATTCTCTTTGAATAACGACTCACAATAGGCACAACATGCCTCTTGTGCCACGTAGAGTTGCGCTCGGACAATTGCTTTCACGCTGCCGAATGCCGGGTCTTCCCAATTCGAAGGGGCAGGCTTCTTCCTGTACTTGGCAAGCTCTTTGGGCTCGGGAGGGCGAGTCAACTCGATCATTCCTTGGTGCCTCCCGTAGCGGCCCCCCGCTTCTTCAGGATTTCGTGGAGCCTAAGCTCGGCGTCACTAAATTCGAAGCCAGCCTCAGCGAGGCGCTGCTTGATTCCAAGGGCCTCCTCGGTGTCGCCAGCACCCGAACGAACCAATTGGTCAAAGCGGTGCAAATCAACAAGTAGGGGCAGGTCCGGCACGGGGTTCACTCCCATGATGTAGGCTAGGGCATCCCCCGCCTCCTTTGCCAGCGGGCTCACCTCGGGCACATCGGCACTCCAAGCCGACTCATCGTGTTGCCTAAGCACCCGAATGTTCTCTTTGCGCAAGGTGGTCAGAACCTGGGGGCTGTGCGTGGTAACAATAAACTGCATTAGCGGGAAGGCCCTTAGCAGACCGTCCACCACCACTTGTTGCCACTCCGGGTGCAGGTGCATGTCGACTTCGTCGATCAGCACGATTCCAGGAGTCCGCAGGCACGCATCTCCGCCAAACTGTCGATTCAGGCGTGCGCACCGATGGGCCGCATCGGCTACCAGCCCAATCATCGTTCGGATACCGTCGCTGAGCATGGAGATGGGAAGTCGACCGTGGTCGGAGTGGGCAGCGGTGGGGGTTTCTTCGGTGTAGTCCCACTGAAGGTCGTGCCAGCCAGATGGAGCAAGGACGATATCAACGGCCTGGCGCACTGCCGCAAGCATTTCTGCCGGCTTGTGAGCCGACTCCGTGCCCGTTGCCTGCTCTCTTTGGCTTTCGTAGGAGTAGCGCCGGAACCAGTCCAGGAAGTTGGTGAATCGTGCGGAAGGGGAGAGGCTATCCTCGTACCCAAGCAGGCGTGAGTTGACGGCTACTCCCTTGTCGCCCGCTGGTGCTGAAGCCTTCTTAGCACCATTGCCCCACAAACGACCTGTCCCGTAGTAGGCGATCAGAGGCAGGACGCTTGGTTCGGTGAATCCGAACCACTGCGCCTCCCCAACCCCAGAGAAGGGCAAGAAATGGGTTCGGCTGGCGAGGCTCGAAGCGCCCGCTCTCAAAGCACCGCGAGGCCTCGTGCGTCCAAATTCCCATCTCCTTTCCCCACCGAAGAGGACGAAGGAGATGCCTAGGCCTACCGGAAATGTGGGCTCCATCTGCCCCGTGCCAACCACCACCCGCCGAACGTCCTTAGCGGGGAACTGCAGAATCAGAGGCGGAGCCCCAAAAGCCTTTATCAGTACTCTGAGCGCCCCAGCGACAGCCTCCAATACGGCTGTCTTGCCCCCGCCATTCGGTGCCACCAAGACGGTAAGTTGATCATGGAAGTTGACATGAATTCTTCCGAAGCACCGGAAGTTCTCCAACTCCACCGACCGAATGAAGCACCGAGTGCCTTCTGCCCCTGTCATATCGACCTCAGCGGTTCCAACCAACTCAAGGGAGCGCTACGATTCCTGGGTCTCCGCAACGGCGTCTATATGCCAGGATTCGCCTAACGCCCATTATGTATCAGGTGTTTGGATGGGGGAAGGGGAATTGTGAGGCCGTGGGCTGCAGGTGTGCCTGGCGCCGATGGTCACTGGTGTGACGGAGGATCCAGGGGAGCGGGAGGCTCAGAGCTTGCCGCAAACGGGACACGATTCTTGCATGCTAACCGTGAAAGCGTTAATTTGGTCTCTGGTTGACATGGGGGGCTACCATGAAGCGCATTGATAGGATTCCAACGCATCCGGGCGAAGTCCTGCTGGAGGAGTTCCTGAAACCGATGGCGCTCAGCCAAGTTGCTTTGGCTGCGCATCTTGGGATTCCGATTCAGCGGGTTAATGAGTTGATCCGAGGCAAACGAGGCGTCACGCCCGAGACGGCCTGGCTGTAGGCGCAAGCCTTCGGAACTACGCCCGAGTTTT
>CAYTWV010000343.1:0-5325 GCA_964442235.1 uncultured Myxococcales bacterium
TGGCCACGCACCTGGAACATGACGGCGTTGAATCCCCAGTTCTTGGCATTCTCCATAATTTCAGTGACATCGGATGCGGAAGTGTAATCCCACCTGGAAACCCAGATTCCACGGAATTCCGAGGGGCCCTGGGGGGTAGTGTCCGTGTCGACGGCTACATCCGGGGGCAGAATCAAGTCGGCAGAATCGGCATATTCATCCTGGGTTGCGGTGTCTTCGGGCACGGCCGTATCCTGCGGGCCTTGATCCGCCAGCACGTCGGGTAGGGTGGCTGTGTCGTTCCGGGTGTCCGGGCCCGTGGCCTGGTCCTTATCGTCGGGCGGAGTGTCGGTATCTTTGTCCGGGGTCTGGTACCCATCGGGAATCCCACAAATCAGCACATCGCCGTCCATCTTGCAGTTGGCGAAGATATCGGCGCAGTTGTAGCGGCAGGTGCAGCAACAAGTTTCGTCGCTGCACGAACCGGCAATCAGGGCCAACGTCATCAAAAGAAACAGGGCGGTACCGGTACGTCGCATGGCGTCCTCCATGAACGCGCAGGATAACTCAGAACCACGGGGTGTGGAAAGACAGAAAGGACTGTGGGCCGGGTAGGGGAGGGAAGGGCGGGGGGGACGGCAGTCCGTGGTGGGCTCTACCGCAACCCCTCTACGGCTCTTGCATGAAGGGGTATGCCACGCTGGTGGCGGGAACAAAGGTCTCTTTGATGGTGCGGGCCGAGACCCAGCGAAGCAGGTTCATCCAACTGCCGGCTTTGTCGTTGGTGCCGGAAAGGCGTCCGCCGCCAAAGGGCTGTTGTCCAACCACGGCCCCGGTGGGTTTATCGTTAACATAGAAGTTGCCCGCAGAGTGGGTCAGGCGCTTAGAGAGCCTGTGGATGGCGTGTCGGTCCTGGGCGAAGATGGCCCCGGTCAGGGCGTAGGGGCTGGCGGTGTCCAGCGAGTCCAGGGTCTCGTCTTGTTTGTTGTCGTCATAGACATAGACGGTCAAAACCGGGCCAAAGATCTCTTCCTGCATCAGCTTGAAAGTGGGGTTGGTGGTCAGGACTACGGTAGGTTGGATGAACCAGCCTTTGCTGGCATCACAATCTCCGCCGACCAGAATGGTGGCCTCGCTGCTGGCCTTGGCAAAGTCGATGTACTCTTTGATGCTATTGTAAGCCTTGCCATCAATGACGGCGCCCATAAAATTAGAGAAATTAGTCACATCGCCCATCTTGAGCGCTTTGACTTCGTCCACCAGCATGTCTTTGACGGGGCTCCAGAGGCTTTTGGGAATGTACATGCGGCTGGCGGCCGAGCACTTCTGGCCCTGGTTTTCAAACGCGCCTCGAACCGCAGCAACGACAAGCGACCGCACGTCAGCGGATGGATCGGCAAAAATGAAATCTTTTCCGCCGGTTTCGCCCACAAGTCTGGGGTATCCCTTGTAGTGGTTGATGTTCTGGCCGACTTTGCGCCACATGTGGTTGAAGACGCCCGTGGAGCCGGTGAAATGGATGCCCGCCAGGTTGGGATCATCAACCAGGGGGTCGGCGATGGTTGCCCCGGGGCCCGGCACCATGTTGATCACGCCGTCGGGAAGCCCGGCCTCCTGCAGGATGCGCATGATAAAATAGGATGACAGGATTGAGGTACTGGCGGGCTTCCATACGCAACAGTTGCCCATCATGGCCGGTGCCGTGGGCAGGTTTCCGGCAATAGAAGTGAAATTGAAGGGGGTTACGGCCAGGATGAAACCCTCCAGGGGCCGATACTCGACACGGTTCCAGTGGCCCGTGGGGCTGTAAGCGGGTTGGTGACTATAAAGTTCATTCATGAAAAAGGGATTGAAGCGCCAGAAATCAATCAGTTCGCATGCGGAATCGATTTCCGCCTGATAGACGGTTTTGGACTGCCCCAGCATGGTCGATGCATTGGCCAGATATCGGTACTTGGTCGCCAGCAACTCGGCCGCCTTCACGAAGACCGATGCGCGCTCGCTCCAAGGAAGCGCAGACCAGGCCGGGAAGGCCCGCATGGCCGCATCGACGGCCGCCTTCGCGTGGTCTTTGTCGGCCTGATGCAGCAGCCCAAGATTAAGGGAATGGTCGTGGGGAGCCTTGATGGGGGCCGTGTTACCCGAGAAAATATCCTTCCCGCCAATCACGATGGGAACTTCAACGGGATTCCGGCTCAAGTCAGCCAGTGCCTCTTTCATCTTGGTCTTCTCCGGCGAACCGGGGGCATAACCAAGGATGGGCTCGTTAACAGGCTTGGGCACTAACATGTTGCTGTTGTTTGACATAATTTCCCCCAAGCAAAGGTCAGGGATGGGCGGGTTGGGTCCAGCCTTTCTTCAAGGCTAGGTTCTTCAACTCAGAAAGCAATGCTGCTTTCTCGTTGTCTTTCGCCAAAGAGAAGGACTCGGCGCGGCGGTAGGTGCGCCAGAAGCCGGTCGGGTCTTCCGACTGAAGATAGGCCTCGGCAAGCATTCGCAGGGTCTTGGAAGAAATGATGCAACCCATGCTGGGGGGCAGATAGCCAGCGGCCCGCTCTTTGTCTTCCAGCGAGAACCCTTGCTCCAGGCGCTGAATGGTGCCGCCGGGGGCCCCACGGCCTTCATAATAGTCGGCCACGTACTGGTGATTTCTGCAGCGGCGCTGGGCCACGGCAGCGATGTGATACTTGGCCCGCAGCGCATGGTAGGAGTCGGGGTAACGCTGAACCAGAAAGATGAACGCTGCATAAGCCAACTCGACGTCGGACATCTCGCGGCTTTCGGCCGGAGGCATCAGCCACGAGTCTTCGGGGCAACGGCGAAGGAACGCCAAACCTCGCATGTATGCAGCGTGCGGGGCATCGGGACTGTCGTCATGCTGCGTCAGATACTCACGAAAAACTTCGGCGGACTCACGGAAGCGGCCCTGGTAGAACAGCGTGTCGCCAAGCCGCAGCTTGGCCAACTCTTGCATGTTCTGATCCAGAGTCTTATTGGCCAGTTCTTCAAATTTGGTATTTGCATCCAGATAATTGGATTCCAGCAGTGCTTCGAGGCCCTCTTGATACTGTTTCATCTGAGGGTCGGCGCTGGCCACCACGGTGCCCGTATGGGAGCAGCCCGCGCCCGCTACCAGTCCGCATATCAACCCAAGGCCGGACACGAACCAACTGGATTTCGACATCTGTTTCACGATCCACTACCCCCGGGGCAATAACGGGCCTCAGTCTTAGCAGTACGGGCCGTGTCTGTCAATCTTCAGACTTGGGTCGGGCGCTTTGCGAACTGCAAGATCGCTGCCGCACTTGACACGCTGGGGTGTGCGGACGACACTCCGCACAATCTCAGGGCCGCCCCGGTCTTGGGCTTCGGTCCTTCATGTTTGCAGGGGGCCGGCTGTTGTGCCTTTAAGGAGTTGAACGATGCAAAAAGCCCTGTTTGGATGTTCGTTTGCCGCAGTGATGGCTCTGGCGTCGGGCCTTTTGGCCCAGGAGTTCGTGCCTCAGATGGGTCACAATATTGCCGTCACGGCGGTGGCCGTCTCTGCCGATGGAAAATTTGTGGCTTCGGGCGACGGCATGGGGCGTTTGCTTTTGTGGCAAACCGACAATGGCATGTTGATCCGTGACTTGACTCCCCGAAGCGAGCCTGCGGTGCCGGCCTCCATCTTGGATATGCAGGCCGTTCCCGAACTGGACGACCTTGGTCCGACATTTGGCGGCGAGAACGTCGGTGCGGTGGCTTTGGCTTTCATGGCGGACAATACGGCGCTGCTGGCGGCGGACAAGCTGGGTCGAGTGATGCGATTCCCGCTGGACGGCACGGCGCCCGCTGCCCTGAACAGCGATGGCAATCCCCCCAAGGTGCTGTTCGAAACGGCCGACGGCAAGGTGGCCATGGTCACCACTCAGTTGGTATGGAATCTGGCCATTGCCGAAGGCTCTGCTCCTCAGCTTTGCCCGGTGGATGGAACTGCGGTCTCGGCAGCGGTGCCGTCCCCGGACCGCCAGCAGGTAGCCGTGGGCCATGCGGATGGGCGTGTGGATTTGTGGAACGTCGGGGCCTGTGGTCCCGAGGGTAAGAAGGCTCTGGAAGCCAGTGCGGGTTCCGAAGTCAAGGCGATGGCCTACCTGCCCGGTGGCCAGGTTTTGGTGGTGGCCCATCAAAACGGACTGGTGGACGTGCTGGACCTTGCAGCACCCGAGAAAAACCGTCGTCTTGAATCCACCACTCCGGGGCCTGTGGCCTTGGTGGCTTCCAAAGATGGTTTGTGGGTGGCGATCAGTTACGAAGGCGGCAAAATCCGTCGTTTTAACCTGGAGTCGGGGTTGGCGGTGGAATCCGTCGACGTGCAGACCGGCGCTCCCAAGGTGCTGGCTATCGATCCTGCGACCAACGCCCTGCTTGGCGATACGGGCTGGACCAGTCTCAGGAAGTGGCCCACGGACACAAAGCTTGGGGAAGGAATGGAGTTTGGGATCTCGACTCCAGTGGACTTCTTTGGGATGTTTTCTCCCGATGCAAAGCGGGTCATCGTGGCGCCCCGGAATTCCAGTGTGGAGGGCACTCTACGTTTGCATAACTGGAATCTGGCGACCATGAAACTCTCCAAGACCCCCGAACTGCCTGCCACAATGTGGATTTGGGGACGATGGACGGGCCTTGGCGAGCGAGTCTACTTCCGGGACAATCAGGCAGGCAATCTGGTCTGGGACCTGGTGGAAAACGCCCAGGTCTTCTATTGGTCGGAGATGGGCACCCGCACGGTGCTGACGCTTAGCCCCGAAGGGAAACGGGCGCTGGTTCAGGAAGAGCGCACTCTGGCGCTGTATACAACCAAGCAGAATGCCGACAAGCCTCTCAAGAGCGTCGATGTGCCCGAGTGGGTGAACTTTGCCGACTTCTCGGCGGATGGAAATCGAGTGTTGGCCGGAAGCGACAGCGGTATCACGCTTTTTGATGGAAACAAGCTCAAGCGCATCTGGGGCAGTGACGAGACTCCGGCAGACTGGACCCACGGTACCCAGTTGATGGCCATGGACCTGTCGGATTCCGGCATGAAGGCCGCCACATGTGGTGTGGAAGGTCGAGTGACCCTGTGGGACTTGAAGGCCAAGAAGGCCGTGGCACGCTTCAATCCCGGTGGCTACGGCTGCTGGTCCGTGAACTTCTCCAACAACGAGAAGAAGTTGCTTATCGGAACGACCGACGGCCGTGTGGTGATTTGGGATTTGGACAAAAACACCTTGGGAAAGACATTCCGGGCCGGTTGGTCGCTGATTTCGGACGCAGCACTTTCTTCCGATGGCAACCAGATGCGTGCCGTGGCCTCAAACGGAACCGTTT
>CAYTWV010000344.1:0-2726 GCA_964442235.1 uncultured Myxococcales bacterium
GGATGGCCGGCGTTGGGTGGGGTTGGTGGTAGCGGTGTTGAGGGTGGGCGAGCCCTCTTGGGCCAAGCGTGTGTCTGGGTGGGAGTTGGTCGGTAAAGTGGCCTCGTTTTCGATGACGGTCCGGGAACTGGAAATAGGGTTGGATGCCCAGACCGGTGTTGCGAAGCTGACGGGATTGACTGCGGTCGTTTCCATAGGCATTCCCGGCGGCGCCAAGGGTGTGCAGGCGCAGGTTAAGGCTTGGGTAAACGGAGCCATCGGTGCGTACTCTGCGGATCCTGTGTGGAGTTGTGATTCAAGTGCTGACCGACTGATCTGTCTGGTATCGGTGGGGGGAAGCAAGGCGGCTCCGGATGTAGTGAAAGCGGATCGGGAGCGAGAGCCAGACCGGGACGTGATTTTGGATGTGACATTGGGTGTTCCGGGGTTGGTTCGCAAGGCCGAGCGGTGGTTGGGCACGGTGGCTGTTTGGGCGGTGCTTCCCGAGGAAGTGGCTGCGTGGCGGGAATTGGGTCTGACCTGGAGTGGGAAAGGCGACAAATTGGTTGTGCGGGTGGTAGGGGAAGGCAGCGACGTGTTGCAGGTGTTGGGAGCGTTGGCGGCGAAGCGGGGAGTGGACGTGGGCTTCCCGGAGGGGAACTCGGTTGTGGCGTTGGCCAATGTTTCGCAGTTGAGAGAGCGGGCGGAGTTCATACGGGATCTGTGGTCGAACAAGCCGGGACTGTCGTTGTATGCGAATCCGGTTCGTTGGTTGGACGACTCGTGGCAGTCTCAGCTTCTGGAGTTGGCGTCGGGGTATGCCGGGGTAGCCATTCCGGGATTGCTGGATGTGGAAGACATTTGGGGCAGTCTGGTGTTTTTGTTCCAGCCCACGAACCCTGCGGTGCTGGAAGCTCGGCTTGCTCACATATTTTCGGACAAGGCGTTTGTGCACGATCAAGTTCCGGTTCGAACGGGCGAGACGATTCACAGGGTCTTGAAGAAGGCCAAGAAGAAGGTTGAACGGATGTCGTGGTATGTGAAGGACGGCACCTACTATTTTGCCAGCAAGGCCGACACGCTGGTGGCAATTGCGGAGAAGTTGTCCCACCCCAAGGGCCGTGCCGCGAGCGGGAAGGTCTATCGGACCGAGGGCAACGAGTTAATGCGAATCGAGTTTTCGCCTCGCAACTTTATCCAGGGCGTGGATGTTCGGGCGCAGGGCATGGGGGCCGGGATGGCGCTGACCATGGTGAAGAATGCCTCGGTGAAGTGGCCGGAGTGGGTTTATGCGATGGCGGTATTGGAGGAGCGTCCGGGAGGCATCTCGGAGCTTCGTGTGGAGTTGGACGGTGTGATGGGGTGGGTCAGCCAGGCGCTTAAGGATTTCGAACCCTTGTTGAATCTAACTGCTGGTTAGTTCTTAGCAGATCCAGGAAGACACAGTGAACACAGAACAACGCAATGATTCAGGGCCGGAGCGCGTGAATCCGGTTGAACTCTATTCTTCTGCGCAGCGATATATCGATCAAGAGATTGTGCGGCTGACTCCAAGGCGTCGGGATCCCAAGGCCAAAGTGGAGACGGTGCTGTCGTTTAACGGGGATCTGGGGCATCCCCAGCGGGTGTTTGCCTCGGTGCAGGTGGCGGGCACGTCGGGCAAGGGGTCGACCTCCTATTATCTGGCCAGGTTGTTGCAATACCACGGGTTTAGGACCGGGCTGCATGTGTCGCCCTATTTGCAGGTGGCCACGGAGAAGACCTGGATAGACGGTCAGTACGTGGATGGAGTGGGGTTCTTTGATGCGGCGCAGGCGATTCGGCCGGTGGTGGAGAAATACGCCTCCGACGAGAACGGTCCCGCGTCGGTGCACGGTATGGCGTCGTTGGGCTTGACGTACGAGGTGTTTCGGCGTCGAGGAGTGGAGTGGGCGGTGATGGAGACGGGACTGGGAGGGCGGTTCGATCTGGTCCAGGGGTTGAGGCGACATCTGGCGGTGATCACGGACATCGGGTTCGACCATGTGGAGACGTTGGGGCACACGCTTGAGGAAATTGCGTGGCACAAAGCGGGCATCATGGAAGGGGCCCCGGTGTGTGTGGCTGTGTATCGGAGCGAAGTGTGGCCCGTATTTGAGCGTGAGGCCGCCAGAGTGGGCTGCAAACTGGTGAAGTTGGACTTGGGGGATTTGGGGACGGAGGGGCCGGGGTGGGCCTGTGATGAGATAGGCGTCACTGGGGCAGGCGGTTATGTTCGTCGCAACCAGGAAGTGGCGCTGCGTGCCTTTCGGGTATTGGCGCAGTTGGAGGGGTTTGAGGCCCAGGAGGGTGCGTGCCGGGAAGCGCTTAGGGAGGCGAAGTTTCCGGGGCGTTTGGAGCGAGTGTGGGACGGGGATGTGGAGGTGGTTCTGGATGCGGCGCACAACGAGCAGAAGATGCGAGGTTTACGGGCGGCGCTGGGAAGCGAGCTTCAAGAAGACTGGGTGATGGTGTTGGGAGCCACGGGCAGTCGGGACGTTTTGGAGATGTTGGGGCATCTGGGGAGGATGCCCAGGGCTGCGGTGGTGAGCAGGCCACATCTGTATGCGAAGAAGACGGCAGAGCCTGGGGAATTGGTGGAGATCCTGAGGGGGAAGGTGGAGCGGGTCGAGGGACAAGAGGATCCTGAGGCGGCCGTAAGGCAAGCGGTGGAACTGGCCCGGTCGTTGTCGGTGGGGCGTGTTCTGGTGACAGGGTCGTTGTACCTG
>CAYTWV010000344.1:2736-5313 GCA_964442235.1 uncultured Myxococcales bacterium
TGGGGCAGGTGAGGAACCATTTCTATCCTTGGCGAGAGGTTCTGTTGCAGCGCAACTCGTTTCCTGTGATCGGGTGACGGGAGATGGAACGAGTGGAACTGCTTCTACCTGCGGGGAATGTAGAGCGTCTGAAGGTCGCCTTCGATTTTGGGGCGGATGCGGTATATCTGGGGATGAAGCAGTACTCGCTGCGGTCCTTTGCCGGGAACTTCGACGAAGGGGAGTTGGAGTGGGCGTTGGGGTATGCGCACGAGCGAGGCAAGCGGCTGTACGTAGTTCTGAACGTGCTGGCGATGGAGTCGGAACTGCCGGGAGTTGAGGCAGCGGCCAAACTGCTGGGTCGGTTGAAGCCAGACGGGGTGGTGGTTGCGGACCCGGGGATCCTGCGGGTGGTTCGTCAGGAAGCGCCCGAAGTGCGGGTGCATCTGAGTACTCAGGCCAGCGTGACAAACAGCCAGGCTTTGGCGTTTTGGGCGTCTCAGGGTGTGGGCCGCGTGATCCTGGCCCGAGAGTTAAGCTTGGATCAGATTCAGGCCGTCACGGCCGGTGCCAACACACAGACGGAAGTGTTTGTTCACGGAGCGCAGTGCATCGCTTACAGCGGGCGCTGCTTCTTGAGCCTGCATTGGGCAGGGTCGAAGAGGGATCCTCGGAAGGGGTCATGCGCTCAGGCGTGTCGTTGGCCCTATCGTGCCCAGATCGAGGATCGCCGCAGGCCAGGGGAATGGAACCCGGTGGAAGAGGATGAGCGGGGCAGCTATTTTTTCGACTCGAAGGACCTGTGTGCGTTGCCTGTGCTGGATCGGTTGGTGGCCACGGGGGTTTCGGCGTTGAAAGTGGAGGGGCGGACCCGCTCGGAGATGTATGTGGGGGTGGTGGCGGATGTCTATCGTACGGCGCTGGATGTGTTGGCGGCGGGGGGCAGGGAGGAGTTTGTGTTGCGGCAGGCCGAGTGGATGCAGGAGTTGGGGAAACTGACTGAACGTGGGTTTTCGTTGCATTTCCTTGAGGGTGAACAGCCCGGAGCGGAGACGTACAATCTTGCCGGTTCGGGGTTGGGGAATCGCAATGACTATTTGGGGCGAGTGGCCTGGAGTGATGGGGAGTGGGTGGAGGTGGAGCTTAGGAACCGCTTGTTGACCGGAGAGCGATTGGAATGCCGCATGCCGGGCTTCCGGTGTGTGGTGACCCAGGCGAGCAGGTTGGTGAGGGGGGATATCGAAGTGCCTTTTGGGCGGGATGGAGAGCGGGTCCGATTTCCGGCCTGTGGTGTGGAAGTTGGTGCGCTGGTCCGGCGAAGCCGGGGGCAAGCGGAGTGATGGGCGTGTCGAACGCGGACCACCGGGTCGGGGATGCAACCCGGTGGCGATAATGGGGCCTTAAGGAGGGAGTAAGAGAGAAGGAGTCGGGACCTGGGCGGGCGCCCGGTCCGCGTGAGGCTATGCAACCTTAATGGTCATGGGCCTGCTTTCTTCCCGTTTTCCGATGGTGACCACCAAAATACCGTTGTGCTGAAAACGATCCAGGGGGGGAGGTGGCTTAGAAGGGTGTGGGAGCGCCGCCGGGCATGGGGGCCTGGACGGGTTTTGGCTTAAAGTCGGGCAGTTTCTTGAGCAGGTCCTGGACCTTGTTCTTGGAGATAAGCAGGACAGAGCCGGCAAGATGTGGCTCGGAGGTCATGGCATAGTGGTCGTCCTTTTTCAGCTCTTCGCTAATCGTGACCGAGTGGGAGGAGCCATCCTTCAATTGCACGGTGAGCAGGACGGCGTTTTGGGTCAAGCCAACTTCTTCGGGCTTCTTTCCGGAGAGGGTTTCGGCGACGTCCAGGGTAGCCAGACTGTTGAGGGTGGAGGCGAGATCGACCTTTTCGATTCTTTCGGGTTCCAGCAGGTTCCATGAATCGCCCGAGCGTTCCAGGACCAGGGTCGAGTCGGGGTGCTTGAGGGTCAGTTTCTGGATCTGGTCTTTCTCGATGCGGAAGACACGGCGGTCACGCAGGTCATCCAGGCCTTTGGTGGCGTTCTTGATGACGTACTTCATGGCGGTCATGATTTCGGGGTTGCCCTCGACGCGCAGGTAGTACTTCTCGACGTTCTTGTCGTCTTTGAACTCGGCGCCGATCTGGAGGCTGACGGTTTGGCCGTCGGTGAGGGTGAGGCGCAGGGTTCGGGCGTCGGGGCCGAAGCCAGCCTCTTTGTCCGAGGGGGCCTTGGCAAGATATTCTGCGACGTTCAATCCGGCCACCAGATCGAGGAAGCTCTTGACCTTGGGGGCATAGGCGGTTTCGCCGGCGGGAGCTACGAAGGCCCAGTTGGCGCCTGTTCGTTTGAGCGAGATTGGCTGTTGGCCCGGATAAAGAAGCTCAAATGCTTGGATGTCTGGTTCGGAGAACGGAAAGAGCTTTCTGTTACGCAAGTCATTGACGCCTTTGAGGAGGTTTTCGGCCGTGGTGACCGAGAGCAGGAGGATTTCGTTGCTGCCTTCGACCTGGGCATCGACGCCGGCCTTTCGCCCGGCACCGATTCGGAGGGTGAGGTGGCGTGCCGGTGCGCCTTCTTGCGTGACCTTGGCGGACAC
>CAYTWV010000345.1:0-5311 GCA_964442235.1 uncultured Myxococcales bacterium
CTTGATGCCCAACTTTTCGGCGCCATCGAACCACCGCACCAGATGCTCCTTGTAAAGAAAGACCTGACCGTTGGTGATCAATATCCCTTCGAAGCAGCCATCGCCATACAACCCGCCGTGGTCCAGTGGAGACAGAGACGCCACGTTCATGGGATAGATCCCGTGGCGACGCTCCAGACCCTCGGTCGAGTGGGCGACTTCGTAGTTGCCCTCGCGGCCCATGAACTCGGGCGTCAATCCGTCCACCCACGGCATGCTCACAAACACCTTGGACTTCTTGGCTACAGCAGACAGCTCTTGAATCACATGGTCCAACATAAAGGCCTCCCAGGATGCAAAGCACCAGCACTTCAGGCGGGCAGAATAGCCGGGTGTTTTTCGAGGGTCAAGCGGCTTCGCGCTACTTAAGCAGGGCCAAGAACATTCCCGCGGCAATCAGGGTGCCGATCACACCCGCCACGTTGGGGCCCATGGCATGCATCAACAGATAGTTTCGAGGATTGGCCTTCATGCCCTCTATCTGCACGATTCGAGCGGCCATGGGAACCGCCGAAAGTCCGGCAGCCCCAATCATCGGGTTGATCTTAACCTTCAGGAACAGGTTCATCAGCTTCGCCAGCAGCAACCCGCCGATGACGCTGAAGATGAACGCCACCAGACCCAGAATGAACACCTTGATCACGGACCACTGAAGGAAGTTCTCGGCAGTCATCATCACCGACACGCCCAAACCCAGCAGAAGCGTCGAAATATTGGCCAGACCATTCTGCGCTTCGTCGGAAAGTCGCTTCACAACGCCGGTCTCACGCATCAGGTTGCCCAACATGAACATGCCCATCAGGGTCGTTGCTTGGGGCACCAGCAAGGAAACCAGGAACAACGCAATGAGGGGAAACAGGATCTTCGCCCTGGGGTTCACGTTCTTGGGCGCAGGCATCATGATCTTCCGCTCGGCTTCCGTAGTGAACAACCGGATAATCGGCGGAATGATCAGCGGCACCAGGGCCATGTACGAGTATGCCGAAACGGCCGTCACACCCAAAAGATGAGGGGCCAGTTTGTTGGTCAAGAAGATGGTCGTCGGGCCGTCCGCACCACCGATAATGCCAATGGACGCCGCCTCTTCAGGGGTGAACCCCAGCAAAATGGCGCCAAGGAACGCGACAAATACGCCAAACTGTGCGCCGCCGCCCAGAATCATGGTTTTGGGATTCGCAATCAGCGGACCGAAGTCCGTCATAGCGCCCAAGCCCAGGAAGATCATCGGCGGAACCACCTCAAACTCAATGGCATAGAACAGAATCCGAATGAACCCCAAAGGCTCGCCAGGCTGCCCAGGCAAACCGTTCAACAGCCCGCTCAACGGCAGATTCACCAACAGCACGCCAAAACCGATGGGCAGAAGCAGATACGGCTCCAACTTTTTGCCGATGGCCAGATACAACAGCGTCAACCCGATGGCCCACATCACCAGATGGCCCCATGTCAACGCCACAAATCCCGAGTCCAGTGCTACTTGCTGAAGTCCGTCAAATACAAATTGAAGGTCCACGGCGCTCTCCTTATCTCAGCTCAGGCTGTTTTGTCCGTTGAATTGGGTGCCACATTTCCCGCAGCAGGCGCTGCCGGTTTTGCCGCAGGCGCTGCAACCACCGCTGCTGGCTTCGCAGCCGGTGCCGTGGTCCCTTTGTCGCCACCAGCCGGTTTGCCGCCTGTCCCGACCCTCAACGCCAGATCCACTGCGACCTTCAGCGCCAGCGCCAGAAGACTCATGCACACCACCACCCCGATAAACCCCACCACAAATACCCGAAATCCAAGCAGGAGATCGTCCGTGGGCATCGTAGCCAGAACCCCAAGACCGTTCATGCCAATCCCTCCCCAAGTGCAAATAGACAACGTGAAAGCCGTCACAATGTGACGCGATTCACAATGGCGGGGATGGTACGCCTACCCGCCAAAATTGCAAGAGCCATTCGCTTTCCGGAGCTCTCTTTTTGTGCGCCCCTAAGGGCCTACGCGTCGCAGAAGTGCCCGAAATCCCTTCACCGCCTGCTTTTGCGGCAGGCCCCCTTTGTCGGGATCGGCAGTCACGGCCACTCGTTGCTGGGTGTCAATGCGAATTCGGTCAAAGGCCGCAAAGAAGGGAATCCCCTCCGAAAGCGCCAAAGCACGTGGGGTTCCCGACTCAAGCAGGGCCGTGGGGTCCGATTCCCCTGGAATCCGTCCCGATTGGCGCCATCGCACCGCAAGTTCCTCGAGGCCATCCACCCGAATGTCCCCAGAGGTGTAGTTGCGCACGGCCCGGTCAAAGGGCTCGCCCACGGGGGCTCCGTGCACCGCCGATGCCGTCTGTTCCGTAAACGACAACGCCGCCTTTCCCAGAACATTGCGTTCACCCGAAAGCTGCACCCAGCGGTTGCCCCGCTTCTCGAAGCCGTGTTGACCCAAATAGGACCGATTCTTCTTGGTCTGAGGCAGGATATCCCGCTTCCACTCGGTGTAAGTCGGATACCACTCGGGGTTCAGCACAATGCCCGTCACGGTGGCCATCCACTCCAGTTCCGATGGTTTTCGGCCCGTTTCAGCCTTGCCCACCGCAATGCGATACGTCGCTTCGGGGTTGCCCTGCTCCACCCACCACAGCCTCTGGTCCGCCAGATTGGCCATGACATACGCAGGGAAATGCCACTCCCCTCGGCCTAAAGATCGATTCAGAGAGTCCCACACCAGCAAGGCTCGGCGTTCCCTGCCCAGCGCAAGTAACTCCACCATGGATGCGTCGACCCCGTCTTTTGCGGCCAGTCCATGGGACTCTCGGAAACTTCGCACCGCAGCCACCGTTTGGGCCGCAAAGGTCCTTGCGGCGCGTCCCGTGGGCATCGCAGCCAGATATCCCATCTCAAACAGGCGTCGATTCAGTTCTTCGACTCTGGGGCCAGCAACGCCTGGCTTCAACGGAACCCACTTGCCCTTGGTGTCGCTCGACCATGCCAGCGCAGGGTGTGTCCAGGCACGCAGCGCTGCTACGCGTCGCCAGAACAGAGCGTCTTTGGGCAGCATCTCCAGCAAAGTCTTCAGGGCGCTGTCGGGGCCCTCCCACCGGATGGGGGATTGCTGTCCCGGAACCGCCAGGTGCTGCCAGGCCACAAAAAAGCCGGCTACCAGTCGCACATCCAGGTCCAATTCACGCTCAGGCGTCACCCATTGGTCGGCACACTTCAAGACAAACGCCGAGGGCGACGCCGTAGGGACAAAAAGCTGCAGCGTCGGGTCGTGGGCTACACTACCCAACTGGCCCGCTGCCTCGACTTTGCAGACATCTCCGGTCATCTCAAGCAGTCGGATCACGCCCAGTTGGTTTGGATCCATGCCCAGCTCGGCGCTGGCCACAAGCCAGGCATACAGCGCCAGCGCCTGCTTGCGACCCGCAGGGCTACCCAGGAACACAGGCTTGAATCCCACGGCTTTATACAGGGCCACCACCGAAGGGCGAACCCCTTCCCAGTTGGGCTTCGACAGTACCGACTCGATCACTTCAGGACGGGTAGGCCAGGGCGAAGGCAGGTGCCTTTGGCCCGATGACTCCAAAGGCAAACGGAACGGGACCAGACTTTCGGGAAGCCAACGGGCCGAGAGGTCCACGACCAGTTGTGGGGGGGCCAACGTCGTCGTGGTGTCGGCCACCACAATCCCGTCGCTTTCTTCCAGCAGGTCTGCCTCTTGCCCTGGGTCCACCCCGATGCACCCGGTGGCCAGCACAATTCGTGCAATGCCCCCCAGCACCAGAATGCGAAAGACCCAAAAGCCCTTGGAATGCGGCCGCAACTGCATAGTCCCCCGGCGAACACGACAACCGGTGCTGTGCCCACGAAGCACAGACCTCGGCATACCGAATCCGGTGTGATGCTACGCCAAGCGTGAAATGGGGCAAAAAATCGGGCTGGAGCCGACGGGGATTGGTTACGGCGTGAAGACGTAGGTGTACGAGAACTCGCAGACGCCACCGATAGAGCGGGGGAACTGGACCTGCTTGATCACCTTGGTCGAGCAATCGACGACGTTGCGGTTGCCCAGCCCATCATTGCCCACGGAGATGGCCGTCACGCGGCCTTCGGCGCCGATGGCGACCTTGAAGGTGACTTTGCCCTTCAGATTGCCATTCTTCTGCAATTCAGGGTCGTAGCAGAACTTGAAGCCGCCCTTCTTCAGGTCGATGCGGCGCTTGATTTCCGGGAAATCGCAGTGAGCGTTCTGCTGCGCTTCCTGGACCTTCACCTTGCCGGGAAGGTAGGGAATCTCCACTTCGGGGAAGAGCACCACGATATTCGTGGGGCAGTACTCGGGCGCCTTCTCGGCGTCGCAAGCATACCCCGGGAACGCCTTGGCCAATTCCTTCACGGGTTTGCCGGGAAGATGGGTCAGAATGTCGGCGACCTTCACGACCAGACCCGAATCGGCCTTCTCGTGAGCCATCAGATAGAACACGTTGCCGTTGTCCCACTTGCGCTGCATCTGACGGGCGATGTCGGCCACCTTGGTCTCGAAATCTTTGTCCGCTTCACTGGTGTACGCCATGAACAGGTTCCACAAGTCGTCGGGATTCCTGGGATCAAAGATGGACTTGAACTTGCCGGGCCAGGGGCTGGAGCGCTTGCTGGGCGAACGCTTGGGGGCCATCTTGCTTCGGGCCGAGTTGGTCGTCGGGGGATAGAAGTTCACGGTGTTGTCGCTGGTGACATAGACCAGCACAGGGCGCTTGTAGGTCGTGTCCAGCACCACGTCGTCCAGGAACTTCTCGGTGTAATAGACGGTGGGGACGGTCCCCAGGCAGCCGGTGCCCTTCACAAGGCGCATGTCTTTGTAATCGGCGTGGAACCAGCTATCCAGCATTCGCTTGAACAGCAGCACGGGGGTTTTGTGGTCCACGGCGACCAACAGGGCCTTGCCAACGGTGTCGGCGTAGTTCGGCCACGAGGGGCGCTCGGCATTCACAACCTGCTTGTCCTTCAAGTCGGCATAGGCCCCGCTCTCAAGCGGAGTGGCCGCAGCAAACAACTCGCCGGCCGCCTTGACAAGGCTGGGAACGCTGTAGTCGGGCTTCTCGAACTTCACGCCCTTGACCACCAGTTCTTCTACATAGGCGTTGAAGAACTCAAGGTAAGCGACCTTCTTCTCTTTCAGGGTCTTGTCCTTCTCGGCCTTCTCGGCGTTGGTGGCTTCCAACGTGCCCACGGCCTTTCCCGGCCAGCCGTATCCCGTCGCCTTCTCGGCGAACTGGAACGGCACGGCGCTCGTCTGCACCACGGGG
>CAYTWV010000346.1:0-4208 GCA_964442235.1 uncultured Myxococcales bacterium
TACCCCACCATCCCCACGGCGAAGGCGATGACAAACTGGCCGGTGTAGTAGAGGGGAAGCCCCACGGCCCGATTCTGGAACTTGGGTGCTACAAATCGGTGCCGGGCTACGAACACGTCTGAGACAAAGAACATCAACGCCCCGGCCAATAGCATCCACTGAGCTACCGACCCCGATCCGACCCTGGGCACCTGCAGTGCTGCCAAAACCATCACGGTTATGACCACGATGTACGCCGTTACCGGGCCTTTCATCGTCCCCATGTGTGGCCGCAGCCATCGGAACACCAGAAGGCTGGCCAGCAGTACCATCGGACCCCCAACCCAAAGAGTCACCGAGGGCGTTCCTTCGACCAAAAAGGCTGCCGCATAAGCCACGTGCCCCAACAAGAACGGGACAAGGCCAGCCACAAACGCCCGTTTCCCCGGTATCGCCAGCAGGGCGTCACCGACCACACAAAGCCCCAGTCCCACCGTCACCAAGAGACGAAAGGTACCCACCGGCCCCGGTTGCACAACGGCCGTGGCAGCAAACAGCGACGAAAGCAGCGTCTTTGCGGCCATGGCCCGCCAGACCCAATTCCGGCGGATGCACCACAACAACGCTGCAAGCAGCACCACGGCAACAGGGATTACATACTGGGCGTACATCAAGACCTCTTTTCCACATCCACCATTGTCTGATGCAGACGCTGCATCGGGAACCTGGCCGTTGTCAAGGGTGTGGGAGGGGGCGGGAGCATGCATTGACGCTCTACGCGAGGGTATTTTCGGGATGCTTGATCCGGCTGGCGCACCGAATTACCATGATGGCAGGCTGTAGCCGCAACGGGCCACGCAGAAACAGTGCAATAATTGCCGGCCAGCAGAGGAGACTTCATGGCAAAAGCTTTTGAGGTGAGGTTCGAACAAACAGCCCAAACGGCAACTGAGGGTAGATTCACCATTCCTAAGGCTATCATTGATCTGCTTGGTGTGACAGAATCGCACGACTTGATTGTTGAGGTCAGTTCTCACAAAGGAACTAAATCAAAAATTACGTCGATTAAGTCAGGGACCGAGATTTATGGTTGTTTCTCTGGTCATTTCGAACCAGGCGAGTTGCTCACGGTACGGGTAACTCGGCTGGACCCCCCCGGCTAACGCGTCCACCCTCACGCTGACCTACCTTCCGCCTCGCGCCCCCTCCGTCAATTATCCTGGCTAGTTGCTATCGACTTCGTGCAAACAGCAAGGTTGTTTGATGCCGAGGAGGGGCGGATTGACCTGGGGAGGTTGCGGGTCTAGTAGAACGCCGGTACCGGCCTTGCTCTGGCAATCCGGCTGGGATAGTATGGGCAAACTGAGATTTGTTCGTAGCTCAATGGAGCACACATGCACGCTGAACACGCGAAGTAGCTGGCATTTACCGGCAAGGCACGTTTGGACAAGGCCATAAACTCCTTGCTTGGCCTGATTGAGGGTATCACCATTGATGGGCATGTGAATGATAAGGAGATGGAGGCGTTGCGCACATGGATCGATACGAACGCGGATCTGCGCTGCCGACATCCCTACACCGAGTTGATCCCGACGCTCGAGCAGGCACTTTCCGATGGGGTTCTCTGTGAAGACGAACGGCAGGACATCATGTGGATGTGCGAGAATCTGCGGTCAACCGAGTACTACAACGGTGTCACTGCTGATGTACTGCGTCTGCACGGAGTGTTGGCCGGGATTGGGGCCGACGGAATCATATCGGAACTTGAACTACGCCAACTGGCGGAATGGCTGGAGCAACATGAACACCTCAAGACCTGCTGGCCCTACGATGAGGTGGACAGCCTGATCACTGGAATTCTGGTCGATGGCCGGATCGATCCCAACGAGCAAGGGGCTCTTCAAAGCTTCTTTTCTGAGTTTGTTGCCCAGGCGGACGACTCTGGCACGGCTGGCTCAGTGCGCTCGAAGGGACCCTCACTCATGGGCCTGTGCAGCGTCTGCCCTCAAGTCTCGTTTCGGGGAAGAACCTTCTGTTTCACTGGGGCATCGGCCCACTACTCCCGAACCGAACTCTGGCAAATCGTCACCAAGTTTGGTGGCGAAGTCTCAAAGGGTGTGTCCCAGAACGTGGACTATTTGGTGGTCGGTGCGGATGGCAACCCCTGCTGGGCCTATGCCTGCTATGGTCGAAAGGTGCAGAAGGCCGTGGATCTTAGGAAGCAGGGCGTGGGGATATTGGTGGTCCACGAGCACGATTTCCTTGATGCTATCGAGGACCAGACCTGAGAGACTCATCCCGCCCGAACCCTTGCCATAGGTAACGCCCCATGCCGAATGAGATTGGACCCCAGTACAAGTTCGACGACCCGTTCAAAGCGGCAGCAAGACTGCACCAGTCCAACTTTCGGGCCAGAGTCCTGCATGTAGCCTGTTGCGATTATGGCAATCGGCTTACTGAAATCGATGGTCAGGCCTTACTGAATTATTACCACGACCTTGGGGTTCGAGAGGCGGTGACCCAGAGGTACCCGGACTATTCCCAGAAGCGGGATTCCGACTTGCTGCGAAGCGAGCATATCCCTTTCAACCTGCTAGCTCCTCTGTCCGGCAGGCCGGTCTTGATGCAGCGTGTCCTGAAGGAGGCTTTCGGAATTGAGCTTTCCGGGCCCACTCGTATGGGAATCGAATGGGCGCCTTCTCCGGCAGCGCAGTACCTGGGCGACTTGACCTCGTTTGATGTTTACATCGAGGGCACCGGCCCCGACCAAGAGCGGTTGGGCATCGGGGTCGAAGTGAAATATACCGAGCGAGGGTACCGGATTGGCAAGTCGGAGGCAGAGCGCGTGCGGGACCCCCAGTCGAAGTATTGGGTTGTGACAAGGGAATCCGGGGTCTTCCTTGAAGACGGAGCGGGCGAACTGGCCAAGGACGACCTGCGGCAGATCTGGCGAAACCACCTGCTTGGCCTGGCCATGCTCAGGCACGGGGATATCCAGAGGTTCCAGTCCGTGACGCTCTACCCGGAAGGCAACGGGCACTTCACACACGCGTTGTCGGAATACAGAAATCATCTGGCGGCCTTGGCCAGGGACAGCGTTCAAGGGTGTACCTTCGAGAAGTACATCGATTGCCTTGGTGGTGGCAGCGATATCGAGGCGTGGAAGAAGTATTTGGCGGACAGGTACCTGGTCAAGATGCCGTAGAATGGTCGCAAGCCCCTGCCGGGCCGGTCCCAGCGTCGCCGAATCTGCCCGGACGCTCCGCTTGCCGGCTCTTTGTCGACTGCTTATCGGCCCCACCACACGCACCGCTGGCCGCCTTGGGGCCGCCAGCAGCTTAAACCGTAGTTTGAGCAGTACAGGACATATCATGACTATCTCTACACACGAAGAGTACTTCGATACTCTGCAGCCGGACATTCGTCCGCTGCTCCTGGCCATCCAGCAGAAGGTCGAGGAACTTGTGCCTGGTGCCACCCGGTGCATCAGCTACAAGGTGCCGGCGTTCAAGCAGCGGCGCATGTTCTTCTACTTTGCAGCGTTCAAAAACCACATCGGCGTCTTTCCGCCGCTAACCAAGGACGCAGCCCTGATTCAGGAACTGGAGCCATACCGTGGCAAAAAGGGAAATCTGTCGTTCCCTCTTGCCAAGCCCTTGCCCCTGGACCTGATTGGCCGTGTTGCCCTGGCGTTGTCCCAAGAGTACGGCGGCAAGTAGACAATGGGGGCACCGGCTGGCTGACTCTTCCATTCTGTTACGAGTAGGCTCCGCATAACCACATGGGTATGCGCCTTGCCACCGGGCACCACTGCGCCCATCTACATTGGCCACTACCTTCGTCACGCCGCCGATTACGCCTGCTGTCCCCGCACCCTATTGAACCGGCAGCGGGGCAGCGGTATAAAGTGGGCCGTTGTGCCGGGGGGCCAACGCAGCAAGTCCAAGTAGGCAGGCTTCGTTCTATTCACCCCAGGACAAACCAAAAGGGAGTCTGGTCCATGACGACGCTATTATCGGGTAACCAAATGGTACGTACATCAGCGACCCTCGTCTTGCTGGGGGCACTGCTCTCTGGGCCCATGGCCATGCTGATTGTGGTCTGTTTCCTTCTGATCGCCGTGACACCCGGCGGTGGGCTAGAGGTCATCTCCAAACCTGCCATAATGGATACACAATCACAGGGCAAATAGGTCGACGCCGGACGATGGCGTCAGGGCTTAGGCAAAT
>CAYTWV010000346.1:4218-5301 GCA_964442235.1 uncultured Myxococcales bacterium
CATTCAGTTCACTTTAATGGTATTCCCCTATGACCGAAGGCGGGTGAAATGACGGAACTGGAACAGCGCTTCTGGGAGATCTTCTTCGAGGTCTACGAATTCCTGCCTCGCCAGGGTCCCGGCAACCGGGCTTGTGCTGCCAGAGCGCTTGGCCTTTGCGCCGAGCTACCTCAGGCGCCAGCGGTGCTTGACCTGGGTTGCGGTGTTGGCGGGCAGACGATGCAACTTGCCGAAATGACGGCCGGTACCATCGTGGCCATAGACAGCCACGCCCCCAGCATCCACCGGCTGCAGGCTGCGATCGCTGCGACAGGGCTGTCGAATCGCATCCGCGCCGTGGTTGGGGATATGGCCTGCTCGGCGCTGCCGGCAGAGTCCTTCGACCTGATCTGGTCCGAAGGGGCGCTATATAACCTGGGACTGCAAAAGGCTCTGAGTGTCTGCCATGACCTGCTGCGGCCCGGCGGATATCTTGCCTTTACCGAGGCAATCTGGCTCAAAGAAAACCCGCCGCCCGAAGTCAAGGCCTCGTTCGACATGGACTATCCCGATATGGGCTGGCTGGAGGATGCCGTTGACGCCGTAGACCGCTGCGGCCTGGACCTGATTGGGCACTTCACCCTGCCCGATGCTGCGTGGTGGGACGATTTCTATACACCCATGGAGGCTCGAATCGTCGAACTGCGGCGCAAGTACGCCCAAGACGCCGAGGCCCGTGAAATACTGGACCGGCTGGCCCAAGAGCCCGAAATGCACCGCCGCTATGCCGATTTTTATGCCTATGAGTTCATTGTGGCCCGCCGCCCGATGCCCTAGACCCGAGACCATCCCCTTCCGGCCCTTGCGACCGTCGACGCCGGACGGAAACCTGCTGGAACGGAACTAAGCTTCGTGTGTGACCGGCCCGGATTGCCGTCCAGCCTGCAAAACCGTTGCCCTGAGCCAGAGCACGTGGGGCTCGATGTTAGGACTGGCGCTCCAGAGGGAAATCGACGGGGGGAATGTCCGCCTTGCCGGTCTTGCCAGAGGAACAGCTTCGGTTAGGTTCGTCGGCAATGGTCCCCGTTTCGGGCGCCGCACCCA
>CAYTWV010000347.1:0-4580 GCA_964442235.1 uncultured Myxococcales bacterium
CTGAGAAGGTAGGGTCACTTGGTTTCAAACCCAGAATTCCCGTGCTCCAGAACCACTTCTTGGGACGCGGCGAACGACCAACTCCCGCGCAAATTGAAAGTGGCGGTTTCAATTGACACGGTGGCCCAGAACCTTAGAATGGCTCCATGATTGAGCGACATCTCACACCAATTCTCTCTCGTTTGGCTACCCAGTACCCGGTGCTCTACCTTACCGGCCCACGGCAGTCAGGTAAGACTACCCTGGCAAAACGGTGCTTTCCGGAATTTCGATATATCTCCCTCGAGGATCTTCAGGAGCGAGAGCAGGCGATGCTGGACCCGAAGAGCTTCTTGGGTCGCTTTGCGGGCGCATCGGGCGTCATCTTGGACGAGGTCCAACGGGCTCCGGATCTGCTCTCATATATACAGTTGGAGGTCGACGAAGCGCGCACCGGACCGTACCTTCTGCCGGGTTCGCAGCACTTCCGGCTGTCAGAGAAGATCAGCCAGTCTTTGGCGGGCCGGGCCGCAATTCTGGAACTCCTGCCTTTCTCGGTCGCTGAGCTGGCCCGACGGCCCGCAATGGACATTGAACAGTGGGTTTCGGGACCTGCGGTGGCCTGGTCTGAAGTCCCGCGCCTCGATCCCCTGCTGTTTTCGGGGTTCTATCCACGAGTCCACGATAAGGCACTCGAGCCTGGGCGCTGGTATGACGGCTATATTCGCACTTATGTGGAACGAGATATCCGCTCCCTGACTGGGATTGGGGACCTGGATGCATTCACCCGATTTCTTCGCCTGTGTGCGGGCCGAACCGGGCAACTGGTCAACTACTCATCCCTGGGGTCCGATGCAGGCGTCAGCCACGTCACTGCTCATAAATGGCTATCGGTATTAAGAGCCAGTTACATCTTGGACTTCTTGCCTTCATATCACACCAATTTTTCGAAGCGGATTGTCAAGAGTCCCAAGATGCACTTCCTGGACACGGGGTTGCTTTGCGGTTTGCTTGGAATCCACAACGCTTCTTCATTGGCCACTCACCCTCTTCGAGGGGCCATCTTCGAGAGCTTCGTCGTTTCCGAAGTACGGAAGTCCCTTTTGAACCAGGGGACTCGGCCGAGTCTGTATTTCTGGCGTACATCCGGTGGACAGGAGGTCGACCTCCTGGTCGAGTTGCAAGGCGGCCTGCTTCCCGTAGAGGTCAAGTCCTCGGCCACACTGCACTCGGACTTTTTCCGAAACCTGGAGTCGTTCTCGGGCCTTTCGGGGTCGGGCAGTGGGGTTCTGGTATACGGCGGGGACGCCGACTATATGCGCCAGAACCATCGTGTCAGGCCCTGGTGGGGCTGCTCCTGACCAACTAGCAACGGACGGGCTCCATCTCCACGACAACACATCAATACTGAATCACCGCTACCACATTCAAAGCCCAGTCATTATTATTCCAGCTAGCACTAAATGTTCTGTAGCAAAGTCCAATAGTGTATGTTCCAGCCGCCAGACCAGAAATATATCTTACATGAAACAATCCGATTCTCTGAGAGGCAGAAATCGCAACATTTTCAACAAACTCCATGGAGGCGCTGGGTGTTGCGCCTCCGCTCTGGATACAAATATCATAGGTCAGAGTATCGGCAGCGGCGGAACTGGTCCCAACACCAAAGGAGCCGAAGGCAAGTATGGTTTGCCCTGCCGCCAAAGAAACCGTCGCAGTGCCACCCAGGAAGGCATAAACACCGGTGGTACCAAGCGTAGGGGGCATCTGTCCATTACTGCTGGTCACCGACACAATGCCACGGTCCTGGGCACAGGCCCATGCGCTACCATTCCACTTGGGCACGGAACCCGTTGCACAACCGACCAGAGCACCCAGGCCGTCTTTATCCGTGGAACAGGTCACTTCGCCAGCCTGCCCAATGGATTTAATGCCGCCCGTTGTGCATGTGCCGCTGACACGCAGTTGGACTGCCGTTGCGTCCACGGCCAGTTCGGCGCTGCCATTCAACGCACCGCCAACCAGCCCGGAACCGGCCACAACGGCCGAGATGTCCCCTTCGTCGAAGTCCGTGCCACACGACCAACCGGTGCCGCCCCACTTCAGGACCTGCCCCACTCCACAACTGATGTATGCCAGCATGTCGTTGTCGGGTGCACACGCCACAGTACCGTCTTCGGCGATGGCCACAATCTTCGCCCCAGCACAGGTGCCCGTAACTCGCCGCTGCAAATAGGTGGGATCGGCAGCAAGGCCCACCGTGCCAGCGGTTCCTCCACCCAAAAGGCCCGCGCCCGCCGAGACAGCCTCGATGTCTCCCAACTCTGCGGTATCCATGTCGTCGCCGCACAGCCACTGGTTCTGGACTGCGTCAAACTTGAGCACCTGGCCGTCCAGACAGGTGCTAAGCAAGGCAAAGGCACCGTCTGTCAGTTCCAAACCACCGGCCTCAGAGGCCTTATAGGTGGTGTCATTGTCCACCCCGTCCAAAAATCCCTGGGGCACTCCGGTCAACGAGGTCCAATCGTGAACGTGTCCCACAAGGGCGTATCCCGTCAACATCTGCACGACATCAGCCATCGTAGGATAAGCCGCAAACAGAAGGTCAATTTCGGCCCGCTTATAGTATCCCAACAGCAAAGAGAGGACTTCGTCCGTCGTCAGATACTCCTCCGTAAGGAACCCAATTTCGACCAGATTCTGGATGTCATCAGGCGTCAGATAGCCCGCCTGTTCCAGCATCGTGACAAGTTCCTGCGCCGTGACACCATCATCGGTCCCGTCGGCAAAACCGGCAGGCACGTCGGAAAGACCACTCCAGCCCACGGCGTCAGCCAAGCTTGCCTTGGTTGCATACGGCACGGACAGCACCTGCTGCCTCGGTGTCATTTCGGCATCGTCCCCCACTTGAACCCCCAGCCACAATTGGGCGTTCTCGAGGATCGAGGCCGGAATCGGGCTGCTTTGGTCGCCCAGGGGCAGATCCACGACGCCGCCCGAAACCTCTACCACACTGGCTTGGGACCACACGGGGATGGTCGCCATGTCGGAATCATAGAAGTTTACGGTAATGGTATACTGACCCTGAAGAAACGCTCCGTCGGCGTCAGTCAATACACCCTGAAAGTGAAACTGAGCAGGCACCGATGCCGAAACGACTGAAACCTGAACAAACAACAGTGCCAGCATAATCATGAAGATTCTTGTTGCGTTTTTCATCATAGTCTCCTTTATTCCGCCAGTAGAAGGCCACCGAAGAAGTTGTAATTCGAGCTGCTGGCCCGCACGGGAGCAGGTCCGCCTAAGAGTCGATACCACAGTTTTGTCGCCCCCGAGACCGCTTGTCCCCCAACGGGAACAAGGCCGTACCAAGTTCCGACGGGCTGCGGAGGCTGGATCACATCAGGGGACGGCTGGTCCGTCTCCAGGTCCACCCACTGGTCCTGACCCACGTCCAGGCCATCGGGATCCACGGATGTCTTGTCGCCAAGATCCTGGCCCTGGCCATCCAGCAAACCATCCTGGATAACGTCGGCAAACAAAGAATCCTCATCTGTTTCATCACTTGTACTCTTCACGCTTCCCGAACTTGAGCATCCAGCGGATAGCACAAACGCTACCCACACCGCTGCCCAAACGTTGCTTTTCATGTTTGTCCTCCTATATAGTTAAATCATATATAAGCTACTGTCTTCGGGGCAACCGGAATCCACCCGATTGCCCCCCCAAAAGTCCGGGTCACGGCAGGCTCAACGGAAGCCTTACCTGCACGGAACCCGGGGCGCCCGCAAAATGCCACGGCTGCACCAAGTCCATCACGCAACTGGATACACCTGGCTACGAAGCCCCTCGTTGCTCTTCCACACCCAGGGCCAAAACCTTGCCGTCGGTACCTATTGTGGCGTTCAAGGTAAGCTTCACCCCCGCCGGGCGGCCCGCTTGGGTCGGCAAACCCTTCCAGCATCGGGCAACAAGGTCCGGCTTCCGGGCTTCCAACGTCTGAATGGCAAGGGCCTGGACCTGAGCCGGACTTAGCGGCTTTCCCGGTTCAATCGGCGGCACCTGTGTGCCCGGCGGCGGGGCCATCGACGGTCCGTCAGTCAACCCCAACGCTGCCACCGCAGCAACCCCGCTGCCCGCTGGCACTGCGGCCGCAGGGGCGACCGGGGGTTGGGCAGCACCCGACGGCGCACCGGAAACGGCCGACGAATCCGGCAGCGGGGGCAAAACTTTCGCTTCCGTCGTTTTGGCGTGGCCGGTGGCAACCTCTGAGCCTCTGCTGGTTGGCGCCTCCCCATACGAATGCGCCAGCCCAAAATACAACCCCGATCCCACCGCAACGCCCGCAAACACAATCGCTGCTGCCAGAATGAGCACAGATTTGCTTTCGGTCAGGTTCAACTCTTCCCTCAACACGACGGAGCTCGGCATTGCGCAGGGGACTGCCCACGAATGTATATGAACACCATGTCGGATCCCCTAGTCAGGAATTTGGACTTGGGCAAGGATAGGCCTTTCACCAGAGGTAATCAAGCAAGCTTAAGGGCAGTTTGAACGTGGCCAAATCACAGGGGGCGTGGCGCAATCAGCGGGGTCGGGGG
>CAYTWV010000347.1:4590-5298 GCA_964442235.1 uncultured Myxococcales bacterium
AACTGCACCACGTTGGCCGGGCTGTCCAGCCGGCCCCGAAGCGAGATTCGATAAGGGGATTGTTGCTCTTCCAGGTATTTAAGGCACTTCCGGAAATACGCCCCGACGTTCATGGCCAGGAAGGTTGCCCACTGAGGGCGAGTTTCGCCTCGCAGCCAGGCGAAAAGGGCCAAGGCGTATGCGAATTCGCCTTCTGACAGGTAGCCGAGGCGGTTTCCACTCCAACCTTGCCGGCCACCCCCTTGGAATTGCCTGAACTGGAAGGCAGCGTTAGCCGTGAACACGCCCAACCCAAGGTAGACCGTCAGGAGGTCGGTAAGGGGCTCGCTCTCCTCTTCGTCACCCGAGAGTCTGCCATCCCCAATCAACAGGACGTGCCCCAGTTCATGTGCTGCTACAGCTATGAGGGATTCAGGGTTGTCCAAGTTGTGGGTCTCGAAGCTTAACTCGACCCTTCTTGAATAACGGCCCCCGACAAACAGCCCCGCTGCCCGGTTTACGCTGCCCTCGAAGAGCGGAAGCCCAGGCCCCAACTCGGCCTGCGGCTCTTCAAACAGCGTGACCTGGATGCGCTGCCTTGGGACCAACATATAGTCACATACCTGGCCCACCAGTTGCTCCACCGCCGCCAGACTCTTGTCATAAACCACCGGGAAAGCCTCGGGTGTGGGCAATTTCATGCAGCGCAGTAGAGGGAATCAGGTAAGC
>CAYTWV010000348.1:0-5286 GCA_964442235.1 uncultured Myxococcales bacterium
CTCGGGACTCCCTCGCCCACAGCACGGCCAAGAGAAAAGTCACCAAGCATGGCTCTAGGTTGCTGGAGGGCGGTCTTTACTTGCGGGGGCGAAGCCGTAAGATGGTCCGGTTCTCTGCCCCGGAGGTGTGCCTTGAGGATCCCCGGCCTGGTTTTCCCTTTGTTGTTGGTTTTCTCTGGAATTCCGTGCTGTTCGAACTCCTCGACCAAAGCGGGATTGGATGTGGTTCCAGAGGTGGGTGTGCCCGATGACCTGCCTTCTGGCCAGGACGCGGTGCCGGGCGACCTGCGTTTTGACCAGAGTGCCGACGCCAAGCCGCTGGACCATCTTCCAGGTGACCTGGATTTATTGGTTCCTGATGCCAGGGACGAGGTTGCGTGTGTACCGGACTGCAAGTCCCGTGTGTGCGGCGATGATGGGTGTCTGGGGAGTTGTGGCCAGTGTCCGGCGGGGCAGGAATGTGGCCCGGAGGGCCTGTGCCAGTGCGCACCCAAATGTGAAGGCAAGTTATGCGGCGACGACGGCTGTGGCGGAACGTGTGGCCAGTGTTCGTTGGGCAGGTGCGAGGGTGGGGTCTGCACTTCACTATGCACGCCTGATTGTGCGGGCCGATCCTGTGGCGGGGATGGTTGCGGGGGCAATTGTGGGCTGTGCTTGGCGGGGACCTTCTGCTCGCCTACGGGAGTGTGCGAAGAGCCAGCCATTTCGCCTGATTGGGTCTGCGCCTCAAGTGCCTGGAGCGACGGGGCCATTTGTGACTGTTCTTGCGGGGATTTGGACCCAGACTGTTGGAGCGATCTTGCGCTTCCGGTTACTGGCTGTCTTGGGGGCCAGACATGTGCGGCCGGCGGAGTCTGCGCAGTCTCCTTGCCCGAGTGGACGTTGATGTTCTTCCTGAGCGGCGATAACAATTTGGAGTATTTCATCCAAGAGGATCTGGACGAAATTGAGGCGACACCGGTTTCTCCCAAGGCTCAGATTCTGGTTCTTGTGGATACCAGGTCGGGCCCAACCCAGGTGTTTCGGGCGTTGGGAGGGGCTCTTGAGGTCGTGGGCGAATCCGACGAACTGGATTTGGCGGACTGGCGCGTACTGAGTGACTTCGGGCGTTCCATGGTGGCCCGGTACCCGGCCAAACGTTATGGGCTTGTCCTGTCGGACCACGGATCCGGGTGGAGAGCGCCGCAGAAGTCGATGCCCGACAAGGGGCTTTCCAATGACAACTCCGGGCAGACCTATGAGATGTCCGTGGCCAAGGGAGATTTGGCGTTTGCGCTCGAACAGATTGTGTTGGCCGCTGGACAGAAGTTGGACTTCATCGGGTTTGACGCCTGCCTTATGGGAAGCCTGGAGGTCGCCAGTGCCGTCGAGCCCTATGCGGAGTGGATGATTGGCTCGGAGGAAACCGAGCCAGGTTCGGGCTGGGACCTGGGCCCCGTCTTGAAGGCAATTGCGTTGAAGCCAGAGATGGACGCCGTGAGCCTGGCCTCGCTCATTCTAGAGAAGTACTACGAAAAGAGCGCAGCCAACAGCACGCTTGCTCTGGTCAACCTGCAGGCGCTTTCCTCCCTGAATTCAGCGCTCTCGGGGCTGGCCTTGAGCCTGTTCCGGAACCCTTCGTCTAATGATCTGTTTGCCACCTTGAGAGCGGAGACCCAGGGGTTCAATGTAAACGAGGAGACCCATGAGGCCGTGCTCAAAGACCTGGGCGATCTGGCCGCCAGGGTTGTGGCAGCGGGCAATCTTCCCGAAGATGTCCGAGAAGAAGCTCAGGCATTGCTGGCTGTTTTGCCGCAGGTCGTGGTAGAGAACGCCGTTCAAGACGATTACAGCGCTGCGACGGGCCTCTCCATCTATATTCCTGACCCGTTAGAATGCATGAACCATCTCTATGCGCTGGGGGCCGGCGCCACCTGGGCCCGGACCGGGTTGTGGGATGACTACATCACGATGGGGAACCAGTTCGATTGTGGGGTGTGGGTTTGTGACGGATCATGGTTTGGCGGACACGATGGATGCGACTGTAACTGCGGGGCTTGGGACCCCGATTGTGATGAGTCGCCAGGGACTGTCTATCACTGTCTGCCGGGCCAGAACTGTGCCCAACCAGGAGTCTGTGCCGGAGAGCCAATTCCCTTGTGTGCCCAGTGGACGTGCACTCCCTCGTTTTTTGGAGGGAATGACGGATGCGATTGTGGGTGTGGTTGTTGGGACCCGGATTGCTCCAACCCCGATGCTCAGATCCTTCACTGCCTGAATGGACAATACTGCGCCCCCGACGGCACGTGTGCCGGGGATCCCGTTCAGGTGTGCGACACATGGACCTGCGAGACGGACTATTTTGGCGCTGCCGATGGTTGCGACTGCGAGTGTGGTTGCTGGGACCCGGATTGTGACATTCCGGGCGCCAAGATCTGGCACTGCGATCCTGGGCAAGTTTGCCAGCCTCCCTTGGGGACTTGTGGTTAAGACTCTCGCCTGATTCCTTGACGACCTCATCCCTTGTCTACTTGCCGTTGTCGTGCGAGGATGGCGTATGGACTTGAAAGACGAACTAAAACGGATTCGAAGGGAAGCGGACCATGGCAGGGAGGAGAACCTGCGGTTTGCCGACTGGCTGCGAGAATCACCGATGTCCGATGAAGAGTTGGATTCGATGGTCCACAGTCTGGCACCTGCCGCAACCGCCAGGGTGGACTGTGTGGAATGCCACAACTGTTGTCTCAAATATCAGCCCCAGGCCACGGCAGCGGAGGTGGACGCACTAATAGGCCATCTGGGTATTTCACTTGAAGAGTTTTATCGAAATTATACGGTAGACGCCCCCTTGGCCGACATCTTGATCTCCCAGCATCGGGATGGCCCATTGCGTAACGGGGCATGCATCTTTTTGCAAGAGAATGGCTGTTGTTCTGTATACTCATTTCGCTTCTCACATTGCCATAGTTATCCCAGGCTGATGGAACCCGGGTTCCGAGAACGGCTGTGGGACGTGGTGGACGCATGCCACGTGTGCCCCATCGTGGCTGACGTCTTCGAAGAACTGAAGCGCCGACTCTGGAGCCACCGCCCACCTTCGTAGCGGGAGTCGGCTTCCAGGGGTCCACACCAATCAGCCTCCAACGGAATTCCTTACTTTGCGGTGACCCGCCTACCAGCAGGGATACTGCAAGACCCGTTTAACCTCGGCGTAGACTGAGGGGTCCTGCAACAGGCCCGTTTCTCCGTCATGGGCTACACCTTCAAACTGAATATTCTCGGCCCCCTCCAAAGTGGAAGAATCGGCCGAAATCGTCTCGTCGGCGGTGCTGAAAATCGATACCCAGTTGCACGGCCCCGGAGTCGCAGGATCTTCATTGAGCTGCTTGACGAAGTCGCCCCACTGGCAAATCTCCTGCCAGACACATACGCCCAGGAAATCGGGGGCAAAACATGCCGAGAGCAGCCCGTGGTGCATTCCCCCCAGGGTGACATAGGTGTTCACCAACCCCGCCCCACCCAGGTTCTTGATGAAGTACCTGGAGCTCAAGGTCCCCATGCTATGCGCCACCAGGTCGACTCGGGGCTGGCAGGTGGCATCCATGGCTTGCTTGACCAGCGCTTGGATTGCCGAGGCATTATCCAGATTGCAGCCCCACTCGGGGTCGGCAGCATCGAAGCTGTAGATGTAGTTTGCTGGCCAGCCATCCTGCAAAAGGCGCTGTTTCATGACGGCAAAGTTCTCGCTGGAGCCGTTGACCCCGTGGACCAGAATTACCGGCCGCAATGGCGAACACGGCCCCCAGACCTCTTTGCAGAGGCCGGATTTGCATTGGGATGTCACTGCGCATGGGCCCGGGGCCGCTGGCTGGCAAGGGGTCCAATCCGGCATCGACGTGTACGCACATTGGCCCAACGCCCAGGAGGCAGCGATTTCGCAAGGATTGGGACTGACACACACCTCGTAAAGCGGTTTGCACTCTGTTGAATTCGCAGCGATGGCGAATCCGGCGTCGCACTGTCCAGCCATCAGGCAACTTCCAGAGCCTCCGTCGTGTTTGCCCTCGGGGCAGTGGCATGCACCTTCCAGGCACTGCTCTTTGGGGGCTGTGCACAAACCGCAGGTTCCTCCACAGCCATCCGGGCCACATGACTTCGCTGTACAATCGGGGACGCAGGGCAAGTCGACCGCAGAATCCGGCTTGATGTCGGTTACCCCGGGCACGTCCTGTGGAAGCAGATCTGGCCGCAGACTGTCCGGGCCCAGGCCGTCGGGACGTGCCCCGTCGTCATTCGAACTCTGGTCCAACACCTCCTGCAAGTTGGCCCCATCTGTTACCCCGTCCAGATTAGTGTCCTGGCTCAGGTCCGCCGTCTCTGTGCCTTTGCCTCCGCAGGCCGCCAACCAGATCCCAAGGAAACCAGCGACCATCCACCTCTTTGCCATGACCAGCCCCGCGTTTGAATTGTCCTCGATTGTCCCGGAAGCACGCTTCGGGCGCAAGCACGTTCGACGCTCTGCCAGGGTCGAGGCAAAACCAGGCGGATTCCTCCGGGCCAGCACGGGGCCGCTAGTATTTGATAACCCTTGCTAGGCATCGAACGGGTGTCTAGAATTCCGCTCCTCAAAGGCAAAGTCGAGAACGAGGAGTTATCGAAATGAAACAGTCACCGACAAGAAACCAGAAGCTGTTGGCCTGGGTCAATGAAGCGGCTGATCTCTGCACGCCAGACTCCATCGAGTGGTGCGACGGCTCTCAGGCCGAGTATGACCGCCTGATCAAGCTGATGGTGGACGAGAAACTTGCGACCCCTTTGAATCCCGAAAAACGCCCCGGATGTGTGCTGTTTCGCTCGGATCCTTCCGACGTCGCTCGAGTCGAGAACCGCACCTATATCGCAAGCACTACGAAGGACCAGGCCGGCCCTACGAACAACTGGATCAGCCCCGTGGAACTGAAGCACGAAATGCGGGGTATGTTCAAGGGCTCCATGAAGGGGCGCACCTTGTATGTGATCCCCTTCAGCATGGGGCCCCTTGGATCGACCATTGCCAAGATCGGCGTTGAGATCACCGATTCTCCGTATGTTGTGGCCAACATGCATATCATGACCCGCGTCGGAACCAGAGTGCTGGATTTGCTGGGCGAGGACGGTGATTTCGTCCCCTGCCTGCACTCTGTTGGTAAGCCGCTGGCCGAGGGCCAGAAAGATAACGGTGTTTGGCCCTGTGCTCCGCTGGACAAGAAGTACATCTCGCACTTCCCCGAAGAGCGCACAATCTGGTCGTACGGCTCGGGTTACGGC
>CAYTWV010000349.1:0-5278 GCA_964442235.1 uncultured Myxococcales bacterium
GATCACCTCCATCGTTGTGGCGATCATTCTGGGCGTTCTCGACCTCGTGTGGGGCATCATCTCAGAACTGGTCTACAGTCTGGGCTAGTGGAGAACTCTCCGTGAGCAACTCAGAAAAACCGGTCGAGAAAAGGTGGTACGCTGTACACGCACTCAGCGGGTTCGAGGAAAAAGCCAAGCGTTTCCTCGAGATGCGTATCGCCGAATCCAACCTGGGTGAACTCTTCGGGGGAATCATCGTCCCCAAAGAGACCATCGCCGAGGTTGTGGAAGGCAAGAAGAAGCAGAAAGAGCGCCGTTCCATGCCCGGTTATATCTTCGTGGAAATGGTCATGAGCAGCGAAACCTGGGTGCTGGTTCGGGACACCGAACGTATCACCGGGTTTGTTGGGGACCCCCGCACGGCTCGCGCCATGCGTCGTGGTGATGCCGGTAGCATGCCGAAAGACGGCAGCATCGAATGGCCCCGCCCCATGCCAAAACGCGAAGTGGATAAGATCATCCGGGAGATGGAAGAGGGCGTCGTGGCCCCCAAAGCCGTCGTCACGTTTGAAGTGGGTATGCCCGTGCGCATCATCGATGGCCCCTTCGCCTCCTTCGCAGGAAGTGTGGACGAAGTGAAGCCGGACAAACAAAAGGTGCGCGTGCTGGTGACCATCTTCGGAAGGGCCACGCCCGTTGAACTGGACTTTATGCAGGTCGAAAAGAACTGAGGTGAACCATGGGAAAGAAGATTACAGCTACTTTGCGTCTCCATATCGCTGCCGGCGCTGCCAGCCCCGGCCCGCCCGTGGGTCCCTCGCTGGGCCAGCACGGGCTTAACATCATGATGTTCTGCAAGGCCTTCAATTCGAAGACGGCCGAGCAGAAAGGTCTCGTGGTTCCCGTAGATATCACGGTCTTCTCTGACCGCAGCTTCACGTTCGAGACTCGCACTCCCATCGCCTCTGGCCTGATCAAAAAGGCCGCTGGCATTGAGAAGGGCTCCGGCGTCCCCAACCGGGACAAGGTAGCCAAGCTGACTCGTGCTCAGGTCGAAGAGATCGCGAAGATCAAGATGCCGGATCTGTACGCCGCCGATATGGAAGCGGCTGTCCAGACGGTCAAAGGTACTGCGCGGAGCATGGGCGTCGACGTGATCGACTAGCTCCCTGCAGGAGAAAGCACGTCTTTCGTTAGGGGTTGACTATGGCTAAGCATGGAAAGAAGTACAATGCTGCCCGGACAACCATCGACCGAGCCAAGCAGTATCCGCTGGAAGAAGCGGTCAAGCTTGCCAAAGCCGGTGGCCAGGCTAAGTTCAACGAGTCGTTTGACATCGCCGTTCGCCTAAACGTGAACCCGAAGTACAACGATCAGATGGTGCGAGGCACTGTCGTTCTTCCCGCCGGTACCGGCAAGGAAGTGCGGGTGCTGGTGTTCGCCAAGGGCGACAAGGCCAATGAGGCCCTCGCTGCTGGCGCCGACTTCGTGGGCGCCGAAGACATGATCGAAAAGATCGAGGGTGGCTTCCTGGACTTTGACAAGGCCATTGCTACCCCCGACATGATGGGCAAGGTCGGTAAACTCGGCAAGATCCTCGGTCGAAAGGGCCTTATGCCCAATCCCAAGCTGGGTACCGTCACGTTGGACGTCACCGGTGCAGTGAAAGAGAGCAAAGCGGGCCGTATTGAATTCCGCGTGGAGAAGGCCGGTATCGTGCACGCCTCCATCGGCAAGAAGGCCTTCGAACTCGAGCAACTGCGCGACAACGTCCTGGCGTTGGTCGAGGCGCTGGTCAAAGCTAGACCGTCGTCTGTCAAAGGCACTTACGTAAAGAGCATCGGCGTCTCAACGACCATGGGGCCCGGCGCTAAGATTGATGTCAACGAACTGTTGGCAAGGTTCCGATAGGCTCAACCGGCGGAGCAGATCATGGGGTCGGAGAAGCGGGTGCGAGAGAGCTCGCATAAATCCCGCGGAGATCACGGTCTGCGGCGTAACGCCTTCAATCCCAGCTCGCTTCGCCATTAACGGAGGAGAGTTCCGTGAAAAAGGAACAGAAAGCGCAAGTGGTTCAGGACCTGCATAAGGAACTGGCCCGCGCACAGGTCGCTCTCGTTGTGGAGAACAACGGGATGACCGTCGACACGGTGTTCCGCCTGCGACGCGTCCTTCGTGAGAAGGGCGGGAAGCTCAAGGTGGTTAAGAACACCCTGTTGAAGCTCGCTAGCCAGGGAACTGGCGTGGCGCGCATCAACGAGCTCGCCGGTGGTCCCATTGCTATCGCTTACACCGCGGGGGACCCGGCAGCGTTGGCTAAGGACCTGACCAGCTTCGCCAAGAAGGAGAAAGTTCTCTCCATTCGTGGCGGTGTACTGGGCAGCAGTGTGTTGAATCCAGAAGGTGTGCAGGCTCTTGCCGACATGCCGCCTCTCCCGGACATGCGAGCTCGCGTGCTGGCGCTGTTCAACAGCCCCGCACAGAATTTCCTTGGCCTGCTTCAGGCAGCTCCCAGGAATATGCTCGGTGTTCTCAAGGCGCGTGAGCAGAAGCTTGCAGAGAATGGCTAACAACGAGTTTGGATTGAAAAAGGAGAACCTATGTCCGTCACGAAAGAACAAGTAAAAGAATTCCTCGGTAACCTCAATGTCGTCGAACTGGCTGGCCTCGTGAAAGAACTCGAGGAAGCTTGGGGCGTCACCGCCGCTGCCCCGATGGCCGCCGTGGCCGTCGCCGCTGCTGCTCCCGTGGCCGAAGAAAAGGCCGCTGAGCCCACCGAATTCAACGTCATCCTGACCTCCTTCGGCGCCAAGAAAGTGGACGTGATCAAGGTCGTTCGCGACTTGACCAACCTGCCGCTCAAGGATGCCAAGGATCTCGTCGAAGCGGCCCCCAAAGCCGTGAAGGAAGCCATCCCGAAGGCCGAAGCGGAAGACATCAAGAAGAAGATCGAAGCCGCTGGTGGGACCGTGGAGGTCAAGCCCGTCGTTTAATCACGCACACGCTTGATCTGGTTATTTTGGGGCCGGGGGGTGGCACATCGCTGCCCCTCGGCTTTTGCACTTCTCGGAGAAGAGGGAGCGCATGGGAAGCGTGATTCGTAGTAAATTGAGAATTCGAAAACTTTTTGGCAAGTCACAGCCCATCATTGATCCACCCGATCTTATCCGAGTTCAGAAAGAATCGTACAATAGTTTCTTGCAGGCGGATATTCCTGCGGATCGTCGGGCAGACAATGGACTGCAGGGCGTCTTCCGCAACGTGTTCCCCATCCGGGGCAACAACGACATGATCAGTTTGGACTTCCAGTGGTACAAATTGGAAGAACCCAAGTATGATATCGAAGAATGCAAGCAGCGCGGGTTGACCTACCAGTCTCCCGTCCGCGTCAAGGTGAACCTGGTTGTGTACGAACTCAACGAGGACACCGGCGAAAAGTCCCCCCGCGACATGAAGGAGCAAGAGGTCTATTTTGGGGATATGCCCCTGATGACCGAAAGCGGCACCTTTGTGGTCAACGGTGTGGAACGTGTGGTCGTTAATCAGCTCCACCGATCTCCCGGCGCCTTCTTTAAGGCCGTTAAGGGCAAAAAGACCGGCGTGGGCAAGACGATCTTTGGGGCTCAGTTGATTCCGTACCGCGGAAGTTGGCTGGACCTGCAGTTTGACCAGAAGGACTACATCTGGGTGCTCGTCGACCGCAATCGCTCCAAGAAAGCCAAGGTGTATGCCTCGACCTTCTTGAAGGCGCTGGGGTACAGCACGCAGGAACTTCTGGACCTTTTCTATGAAAAAGAATCCGTCGTCTGGAGACCGGAAGCCAATGCCTTCTTCCGCACGCTGGACCCCGTTCTGCTTAAGGACAAGTGGGCCACGTTCGATGTGAAGGATGCCAACTCCGGGAAAACCCTGGTGCGCAAGGGTGCCAAGCTGAGCGAGAAGCAGTTGGCTCGTCTCAGGAAAGAAGGCATCACGCACGTGGCCATCGAGGACGAGGAACTCTATACAAAGGTCTTCGGCGAGGATCTCATCGACGAAGCCACAGGCGAAGTGCTGGCCGAAGCCAACCAGCCTGTGACCAAGGGCATCGTGGAAGAACTGGTTTCTCGTGGGATCTACGAGTTCCGGATCCTCTTCTTCGACGACCGTAACGTGGGCCCCTTCTTCCGGAACACCCTGGCAGCGGACAAGACCGACTCGCAGGAAACCGCAGTGATGGAGATCTACCAGAAACTGCGTCCGGGCGATCCCGCCACGCCGGCTCAGGCCCGCAAATACTTCGAAAGTCTCTTCTTCAGCAAGGCACGCTACGACCTGTCGTCCGTGGGCCGCGTGAAGTTGAACGCCCGCTTCCAACTGGACGAGCCGCTGGACAACACCGTGTTGACCAAACGCGACATTCTGGAAGTGGTCAAATACCTGGTGGAACTGCGCAACGGTCGCGGCGAAACCGATGACATCGATCACCTGGGCAACCGCCGTGTTCGTTCTGTGGGTGAATCCCTCGAGAACAAGTATCGTGTGGGCCTGGTCCGCATGGAGCGCAGCATCAAAGAGCGTATGAAGAACCAGGCCCAAGAGCTTGACAAACTCATGCCTCACGATCTGATCAACTCCAAGCCCGTCATCGCCGTGGTCAACGAGTTCTTCGGTTCTGGCGAACTCTCCCAGTTCATGGACCAGACCAACCCCCTCTCGGAAATGACCCACAAACGTCGTCTGTCGGCCTTGGGACCTGGCGGCTTGACCCGTGAGCGTGCCGGTTTCGAAGTCCGAGACGTGCACCCCACGCACTACGGCCGTATCTGCCCCATTGAGACGCCTGAAGGCCCGAACATCGGTCTGATCTCGTCTCTCTCGGCCTACGCCCGTGTTAATGAATACGGCTTCATCGAGACCCCCTATCGCCGAGTCAAGGATGGCTACATCACCGATGAAGTCCTCTTCCTGGCAGCAGGCGACGAGGCCGGCCACACCATCGCTCAGGCCACCGCCGAGTTGGATGGCAAGGGCCGCTTGAAGGGGCTTCCGCTGGTCCGTAAACGCGGCGAGTTCATCCATGTCCGTCCCGAGGAAGTGGATTATTCCGACGTCTCCTCGAACCAGTTGGTCTCCGTGGCTGCGGCCCTGGTGCCCTTCCTGGAACACGACGACGCCAACCGAGCACTCATGGGCGCCAACATGCAGCGCCAGGCCGTCCCGCTGCTGCGCTGCGATGCCCCCATCGTCGGCACCGGCATGCAAGGTGTGGTCGCTCGTAACTCCGGTGTAACCCGACTTGCCCGCCATGACGGCG
>CAYTWV010000350.1:0-5225 GCA_964442235.1 uncultured Myxococcales bacterium
ATTAGGGGGCACGGGGGCGACCTTTCGCCCCCGCCGGGCCCGGCCGCAGACCGGGGAGAGCAGCGCTTACTTCGTGGAGTGCGGCCTCCCCTTGCATATGATGGGATTCGGGCCCATAATCGCATCAGAATCTGATGCGATTATGCCGTCTAATCGCATCATGACCCGTCTTCACAGCGAGGTAGGGGATGGTTCGCTACGTTTGGCAAGCTGACTCGTGGCCCCGATGGTCTTGGGACAGCGGCGCCCTGATGCAGGCGCTGGCGGGCGTCCGTAGTGCCCAAGGCGCACTGTTGGCTCGAGTCGACTCTCTGTTGCCGGAGGATGCGCTGACCGCCGCCAGCAACGCACTGGTCGCCGAGACGCTGAACAACTCTGCTGTCGAGGGCGAGCATCTGGACGACGTACATGTGCGCTCGTCGGTGGTTCGCCGCCTGGGTCTGGAGTCTGCTGGTTTGCCCGAGCCGCGTCCCAGGGAGCAGGCCATGGTGGACGTGATGCTGGAAGCAACGCAAGGCCGAGACTTGCCCTTGTCACCGGAGCGGTTGTTTGCCTGGCAGGCAGCGCTGTTTCCGACGGGATACTCGGGGTTGCGAAAAGTCACAGTCGGTGCGTGGAGAACGAAAGATCCAATGGCGGTGGTGTCGGGGCCCGTCGGCCGGGAGAAGGTGCATTACGAGGCGCCTCCCGGCGAACGGGTGCCCAACGAGATGGCATCATTTCTGGCGTGGTGGAACCAGCCACCCGCCGACCTTGACGGAGTGTTTCGGGCCGCCCTGGCGCACCTTTGGTTCGTCACGATTCACCCGTTCGAGGATGGCAACGGGCGGTTGGCCCGTGTGCTTACCGAAATGGCGCTGGCCCAGGATGAGGGAAGAGCGACTCGGGTCTACAGCCTCTCCACCAGGATTCTAAGCCACCGGGAGGAGTACTATTCTGCACTGTCTACCGCGCAGAGGTCCGAGGGGGACGTGACGGCTTGGCTTGCGTGGTTCCTGGCAACGATTGAGCGCTGCATGCAGTCCGGAGAGCAAGCCATTGAAGGGGTCCTTCTGCGTTGTCGTTTCTGGCAAACACACCACCTTACGCCCCTTAACGCCAGGCAGCGCAAGGCACTGGACAGGCTGCTGGTCGCAGGCCCCGGCGGCTTTCTGGGGGGCATGACCACACGGAAGTACGCCTCGCTGAATCGTGTCTCTAAGCCCACGGCCTATCGGGAACTGTCCCAGTTGAAGGAGTTGGGCCTCCTGTTGCCCTTTGGGGCGGGCCGAAGTCTTCGATATGAAATCAATTGGGCCCCCACAGCCACGTCTCATTGACTCTCCCTTGGGGCCATATCGTCCCCCCCATTTCGGGGGGGACAGGCCCAAGCCGCAGGCGAGGGCCAGGGGGGGCCAGCGTCCCCCACGTCAACCTTTTCATTGCATCTGGCCGCAGTTGGAATAGACAAACCATGCCGTGTGTTCGGTGGACTCCTTACAGGGGGGACGGATGTCGACGAAGTGGCACGCGTTGGAAAAAGAGCAGGCTTTGAAAGAACTGGAAAGCGGCCCCGGGGGCTTGTCCGAAGCCAAGGCCAAAGCCCGACTGGCAGAGGTGGGCCCCAACGTGCTGCTGAAGCGGGGTGGGGACGGGCCGCTCCAACTGCTGTTGCATCAGATCAATGACCCCCTGATTTGGGTGCTGATCGGTTCTTCGATACTGGCGCTGGCCCTTGGCAAAGTGAACGATGGCCTGGTTGTAGCAGCGGTTGTGGTGATTAACACCATCATCGGGTTTGTCCAGGAATACAGGGCCGGCAAGGCCATTGAAGCCCTGGCCCAGATGGTGCCCGAGTTCGCCACGGTGATCCGGGACGGCAAGACCCAGCGTCTGCCCGTGGCCGATCTGGTTCCCGGCGATGTGGTAACTCTGGCCTCGGGCGACAAAGGCCCCGCAGACTTGCGAATCATGGAGTCAAAGAGCCTTCACGTCGAAGAGGCTGCACTGACGGGCGAATCGGTACCCAGTGAAAAACGGGCGGCTGTCGCTGCAGCGGATGCGGGGATTGGCGATCGCCACTGCATGGTCTTTGGAGGCACGCTGGTCACTTACGGTACGGCCACCTGCGTGGTGGTTGCCACGGGCCAGCAGACCGAGTTGGGCCGGGTCTCCAAACTGCTCGAAGAGGCCACGGACCTGGAAACGCCCCTTACTCTTACGCTGGCCAAAGTCGGCAAAGTCATCACCGTGGGCGTGCTGGCTTTGGCGGCTGTGATGATCGCCGTGGGCACATGGCGGGCCATGGGGGCGGGCGCCACTCTGGCGTCGGCGTTGACCGAATCGGCCATCTTTGCCAGCGCTTTGGCCGTCGGGGCCATTCCCGGGGGTCTGCCGGCCATCGTTACCGTGGCCCTTGCTATCGGAGTGCGCCGTATGGCCGCCCGCCGAGCGATCGTGCGAAAGCTGCCGGCCATAGAAACCCTGGGAAGCACCACAACCATCTGTACCGACAAGACAGGTACCCTTACGCGCAACGAGATGACCGTCAAACAGCTTTGGACCCCAAACCACAAGGTTCAGGTTAGTGGGGTAGGGTACGACCCCGTGGGCGAATTTCTTGTGGAAGGCTCCGATGAAACATTGCCCCAGGAGGTCCGATCCCTGCTTCGGGACGCGGCGCTGGTCAGCGACGCCACGCTGGAGCAGGTCGAGGGACGCTGGGTAATCACGGGTGACCCTACGGAAGCCGCGTTGGTGGTCGCCGCAGAGAAAGCCGGACTTCGTGTGCCTGCCCTTCGGCAAACTGTGGCCAGAATCGACGTGGTTCCCTTTGAATCCGAACGCCAGTTTATGGCCACCCTGCACCAAGACGGAGCGCAACGACGCTTGCTGGTGAAGGGCGCTCCCGAAGTGGTGGCCGGCATGTGCGCCAGCGCGCCCGGGCAGGCCGTCGCAGATCTGGAACGCATCACCCAGAGCGTGAAAGCCATGGCCGATCAGGGCATGCGTGTGCTTGGGGTGGCCGATGCCAATTGGACGTCCACCGAACCTCTGCTGCCCGAACAGGTCCAAAGACTGCGGTTCGTGGGGCTGATCGGGATGATCGATCCTCCTCGCCAAGAGGCCATCCAGGCCGTGGCCGCATGCCACTCGGCGGGAATCACCGTAAAAATGATCACGGGTGATCATGTCCTGACTGCTGCGGCCATTGGGCGCGAGTTGGGGCTGGTTACCAACCAGCCTGCCATGACCGGCAAACAACTGGAGCAGATCAGTGACCAGGATTTGCCCGAAGCGGCACTTTCCACCAATGTTTTTGCCCGAGTCGCTCCAGAGCACAAACTACGGCTGGTGCGGGCTTTGCAGGCAAACCAGAGCGTTGTGGCCATGACTGGCGATGGGGTCAACGATGCGCCGGCCTTGAAGCAGGCAAATATCGGCGTTGCCATGGGCATCATAGGGACCTCGGCCGCCAAGGAAGCTGCCGACATCGTCCTTACCGACGACAACTTCGCAACCATCGTGGCGGCGGTCGAGGAAGGTCGCCGGGTTTACGACAACCTGGTAAAATCCTTGGCTTTTGTTCTGCCAACCAACCTGGGTTTGGCCCTGATCCTGATGGTTGCCGTGGCATTCTTCCCGTTTGATTCCCTGACAGGAGAACTGCTTCTTCCCATCCAGGCGACCCAGATCCTGTGGATCAATCTGGTGGCATCCATTGCCCTGGCTGTTCCCCTGGCCTTTGAAGTGGCCGAGAAGGATGTTATGAAGCGCCCGCCAAGGGCCCCAAATGAGTCACCCTTCTCGCCGTTTGTGATCTTCCGCACCGTGGCCGTGGCGATTCTGATGGCGGCCGGGGCCATCGTATTGTCGGTTCTGGAGTACTTTGACCAGTTGGCCATGGGCTCCAGCCACGCCATTGCCATCGCCGACGCTCAGACCGTGGCCGTGACGGCCGTGGTCTTCTTCCAGGTCTTCTATCTGTTGCAGAGCCGATCCCTGAAGGGGACCTTGCTGGAGGTGGGCCTGACCAGCAACAAAGCCGTGTTGATTGGTATCGCTGTTCTGGTTGGTTTGCAAGTACTGTTTGTGATGTCTCCGTTCATGCATCAGATATTTGAAACTGGGCCGATTTCGTGGAGACAGGTGGGGTTTGCCGCACTGGCTGGGGCCACCGTTCTTCCCGTGGTCGGGGTCGAGAAAGCCATTCGGCGTCGGCGCCACAGCCGCTAGATCCGTAATTTCAGCCGGAAATCCGCGTCATCACCCACGGCCTGCCTTGCCCCCAAAGCCTAGTTGTGCTTTACTTCGCAGCCGTAAAAGGCGTTGCCCCGTAGCACCACATTCCGAAGTTGGGAGGCACCATGTCGGCGTATCTGAATACCTTCAAGCAGAGAATCGAATCCAAACAGGCCGTGATCGCCGTGGTGGGCATGGGGTACGTCGGTCTGCCCTTGGCCCTTCGCTTCTGCGAGGCTGGCTATAAGGTCCTGGGATTCGATGTCGATGCGTTCAAAGTTCAAAAGTTGAACGTGGGCGAAAGTTACATCAAACACATCTTCAGCGAGAAGGTGGCGGAAGCCTGGAAAGCCGGGATGTTGAGCGCCACCACCGACTTCGCTCGCATCCCTGAGACCGACGCCGTGATTCTGTGTGTGCCGACCCCCCTGGGCAAACATCGAGAGCCCGACCTTTCTTATGTGATCAATACCACGGAATCCGTGGTGCCCCACTTGCGCAAGGGCCAACTTCTCAGCTTGGAGAGTTCCACCTATCCGGGAACGACCGACGAAGAAATCGTCCCCCGAGTCCAGGCTCAGGGGTTGACCGTTGGACAGGACCTTTTTGTGGTCTTCAGCCCCGAACGTGAGGATCCAGGTAACCAGCACTTCAAGGTCCAGACCATCCCGAAAGTTGTGGGTGGCACGACGCCTGCCTGCTTGGAAGCCGGAAAGTCCGTTTACGGCGCCGTGGTGGACAAGGTGGTTCATGTCTCCTCTACCCGAGTGGCCGAAATGGCCAAACTCCTGGAGAACATCTATCGCTCGGTGAACATCGGCCTGGTCAACGAACTGAAGATGGTTTGTGACCGGATGGACATCGACATCTGGGAAGTGATCGATGCGGCTGCGACGAAACCCTTCGGATTCACGCCCTTTTATCCGGGTCCCGGCCTGGGCGGTCACTGCATTCCCATTGACCCCTTCTACCTGACATGGCAGGCCCGCGAATACGAGTTGGAC
>CAYTWV010000351.1:0-4766 GCA_964442235.1 uncultured Myxococcales bacterium
CGTCCTCGACGGGCAAAGCCCGCCTCCGGTGCCGCCCGCACCCCTGCCTTGCCCAGCGGGCGCTCGCCGGCCCTATCGAACCTGTTATGGCCACGCTGGCGCCTTGCGGACTTGACCCGACAGAAGCCGAGGGAGCCGTTGGGCGTAATGCTCATCATGCCAAGCACGCCTGCGCTTCCGGCCAACAGGCTCCCAGGCAGAGTCGCTCCTCGGTCAACGGCGTCACGGCGACGGGAAAACGTACTTCCCTGCCTTGTCGACTCGATAAGCGGCTGGGATGCGGGTCTTTTCGAACCGATCGTGGCCGTCTTTCAAATTGAGCCAGAACTCTTTGTGTGTGGCGAAGAGCGGGTTGGCCAGGACCGAGGCCCAGTCCGTCGAAGGGAAGATGTGGACGTCCAGCGGGCCTTTGCGCCCTCGGACGGCCTCGGTGATGACCCAAATCTCTTGAATGCGCTCGTCGCTCATGGCCATGCAGCCGGCGGAAACACAGTTCCCATGAATCATGATGGCGCTGCCCGGTGACCGCTTGTTGGAAAGGACCCGGTCTGAGGCATTGGGATAGTTCACATGGAGCGACAGGTGGAAGTTGCTGGAGGGGTTCACCGAGTCCACCAGGTAGAATCCCTCGGGCACCTGCATGTCGCCCTGCTTTCGCTTGGGGCCGACCAGCCCCGAGGCGTAGCAGATTTCATAGACCGCAACTTGTGTGTACGGCGTGCCTCGTTTGCCCGTGGCCCACACTTCAAATCGGCGCTGGGCCTTAAACACCCGAAAGAGCACCGCTGCAGGCGGAAAAGGGACTTTTGCGGCATCAAACAACCCCTTCACCACCGCATCTTTTGCCGCATGGGCTGCCTTGACCCGCACAGCACTTCCGCTGGGACCCGAGTAGCTCCACTCGGTGGGCTTTCGCACTTGGGCCGCCGCAGGGACGGAGAGGAAAACGCCCAGGCATGTGATGGCCAGGAAGGGCAGAACCATTCGCAGTTGCATTGAGGACCCCCACCTTGGGAACTCCCCATTGTCCCCAGGCGCAGGGGCGGCGTCAACGGGCAGCGTTTATGCAGGCTTCCCATCGGCGAAGCCCTCCGGTAGGATTCGTTTGGCTTTTGGAGGGTCCCATGAGGGTGAAGACGTGGCCGATTCTGGGTGCAGCGCTGGTTGTGTGGCTGACTGTGGCTCCGTGCCAGGCCGGTGAAACCAGGGACGGGGCAGATGGTCTTGCCTGGGGCATCGGCACCGGCGAGAGCCTCGCCTTTGGAACCATGGGGCTGTTAATGTATGGCGACATTTCCGACTCGTGGATTGAGCCGGTCATGCTTCTGGGTATGACTGCTGCCGGTCTGGGCGGGGCAGGTTTGGGCGTGGCGGCCCATATCAATGTCTGGCCCGCATGGATTGGGCGGGCCATCCACGGCGTGGGAACGGGACTTGGCGAGGCAGTTGTCCTGGGCTCAATGGCCCAGGAGGGCGGTGATGAAATCTGGGGGGAAGCAACCCCGCAGGTTTGGGGTGTGGCCAGTGCGTTTGCCGTGGCAGCAGGCACTGCCTCGGCCCTGGGTATCGACTCGTACCAGGAGTTCTTGACTGTGGCAGCATTCCAGGCGGGTGGGTTGTTACTGGCATCGGTTGGGGGGGCTGGATACAAGATTGCCCAGGCCATGTGCAGTGGGGCAGACTGTGCCACTCAAAGTGAGTCCAATGCCGTCTTTATGGCCACGTTGTTCACAGGTTTGCTTGTTGGGCATGTCACGGGGTTGACCCTGATGTGTGTTCGTTCACCAGAGAAGCAGGCCGAGATTCCCGATGTGCCCTCGGCCTGGCAAAGACTGCACCTGCTTCCGACCTCTCCTTCGTTGGACGGCATGGGCCTTACGGCTACCTTGATTTGGTAGTCCGTGGACAACAGGCCCACTACCCAATACACTGTTCCGGTCTCTTCGGGGAGGTAGCCATGCTTCGGCAGTTTACGACCTTAACTCTGGTGCCGGCGGCCCTGGCCTGCCTGATATCGTGTTCAAACGGAACATCCCAGGGCCCCTTGGATACGGGGCTGGATTCCGACGTCCAGGGGGACTTGGGGGCCGATGTGTCCATACCCGACAGCACCGATTTGGGGCGGAACGATGGCACCGACGACGGACTGATACCCGACGGTGTCCCCACCGACTCCGACGTGCCCGATGGCACACCCCCTAAGGATGCCAACGACGTTCAGGCCCCCATCGTACCCGGGGCGTTGATTGTCACAGAGTTCATGGCCAACCCCGACAATACGGGCGGTGAGTACCAGTGGATTGAGTTCTATAACACCACCGACGAATGGTTGACCTTGGCAGGATGCACGTTGCGGGACGAAGGCGGCGAAAGCACCACCGTTGGGGCCGGTGCGCTGGTTCCGCCTAAAGGGTTCGCACTGTTGACCTACGTGGGGACACCCTCAAGCTGGCTTGGAACCGATCCCGTCGGGTATTACTCGGATGTGATCCTGGAAGAGACCGGTGACGAGATTCTGCTGGAGTGCCGGGGCGCCCTCATTGACAAGGTCACCTACGGGCCTGGCGTGGTCGTTAAGCTGGCCTCGACTCAGTTGAAGCCTGAACTCTTCTCGGGAAGTGCCAACGACGATGCCGGTGCCTGGTGTACCGCATTGGAACCCTTTGGCGACGGGCTGGGGCTGGGCACTCCGGGGCTGGCCAATTCGGCCTGTGTCGTGGTCGATCCTTGCGAACCCAATCCCTGCCAGAATCCCCCCGCACCGGGGTGCGATTCTCAGGCGGCCGTAGTCCTTTCGTTCACCGGACCCGGGGAGTGCCGGCTGGTGGGCCAGTCCTACGCCTGCGATTACCCGCCCCACGTAGAGGACTGCAAGTCCAACGGCCAAATCTGCCAGAACGCCCAGTGCATCACCGTCATCGATCCCTGCAACCCCGACCCCTGCGCCACTCCCCCGGGGGACTATTGCCAACCCGACTTCAAAACCCTGGTGCACTATACCGGGGCGGGGGTCTGCAGCGTGGTGGACGGCGTTGCCGATTGTCAGTTTGACTCTTACAACGAAGACTGCAGTGACCAGGGCAAACAGTGCAAAGCGGCGAAATGTGTCGAGATCATCGTTGAAGCGAAACCCACGGCCGTCGGGGACGTGATCATCTCCGAGTTCATGGCGCAAGCGGGTCCCGAGCCCGACTACGGCGAGTGGATCGAACTCTACAACACCACGAACACGGCCCTGAACATGAAAGATTGTGCCTTGATCGACATGAGCGGCCAGGCACACACGTTTTTTGGCAACGTGGTCATCGAAGCCCACGGCTATCTTCTGCTGGGCCGAAGCGCTGACACGGTCAAAAACTATGGGATTACACCGGATTATGTGTATTCTGGATTTCTTCTGGATAATGGTTCTGATTATATTATTATAAAATGCGGCACCAAAAAAATCGACGAGTTGTTTTATCAATCGGCCTTCCTGGTGGAGACCCGCTCTACCCAACTGGACCCGCCGTTGATGAACTACCTGGACAACGATTTGGCGACCAGTTGGTGCCCCTCGCAGTTTCCCTTCGGCACTGCAGGAAGGTTTGGCACCCCCGGCACGGCCAACATCGCATGTTCCGCGCTGGTAGAGCCTGTGGACTGGTGTGCGCTGTACGCGCCGCTGGAGCAGAAGGCCGTTCCCGGAACGATGGTGCTTTATGCAGGGTTGGTTCAGGAATCCCCCTGGACGGACATCACCCCCTTTGTGGATCCCCAGGGTCCCATCCGGGCTGATGTGGGTTACGGCCCCATCGATTCCGATCCTGCATCGGAACCCCTGTGGGTTTGGCAGACGGCCTTTGGCAACCCGGCGTGGAATGGACTCTCGGTGGGTCTTGAGGATGCAGACGAGTACACGTTGGCAGCGGAAGTACCAGCGCTGGGATTTTATGATGTGGCGTTCCGGTTTTCCGCCGACGAAGGCGCTACCTGGACCTATTGCGACACCATGGCGGGCGAGGGAATGGATGGCTCCGAGGACGGATACTCCAGTCAGCATGCGGGCAAACTGTATGTGATGGAGACCATCGATCCTTGCGTGCCAAATCCGTGTACGCTGCCGCCGGCCGGCACGTGTGAGCCCGATGGCAAGTGGCTGATCTACGCCCCATCGCCAGGCGTGTGTTCCTCGTCGGGCCCCGAATCGGAGGCCGTTTGCGACTATCCCACCGTGGCACTCAATTGTAAGGTCGCCGACCCCAATATGGTGTGTCTGGACGGCGCGTGTGTGCTGCCGTAAGGGCTATAGCCGCAGGCCCCTCATTCACGGGGCTGTCGAAATTGTCGGGCCTGCGAACCCTAGTGTGCGCTTTATATGCAGATTTATCAGTTATTGTGGACGTGCTGTTGCCCACTCCCTGACGGTCGTGGCACTGATTAGTACACTCCGTCCCCCCAACCCCTGGACTTTTTCGACGGCCCCTCACATTCGGGGCTCGGACATTTCGTGGTGGCAAGACACCGAGCAGTATCAACCAATTCCTTCAAATACTGCATGGCGCCGTGGGCTTCGGAAGGCACTCTTGTGGCCCCCTGTTCCTGGGCGTGTTGAACCACCTTGGCGACGGCCGCATCGGGGGACAATCCGTGCCTGAGTATCAGCCAGCTGGCCAAAACAATGCCGGTGCGGCCCATGCCCGCAGCACAATGAACCACAATCTTCTCGGATGCGGCTTCGGCTTGCCAAAGTGCGTCCATCGCCGACTGCATCGACTGCAACTCGG
>CAYTWV010000351.1:4776-5221 GCA_964442235.1 uncultured Myxococcales bacterium
CCCGAACCAGAATGGCGATACTGCCCTGGGTATCGCGCGCCAGCGCCGACTGCATCGACTGCAACTCGGGAAGTCCGAAGTCCTGGATTGGGGCCCAAGTCACATGGGAAAACTGGGTACGATACTGGTCAAGCAAGCTCTCTTTGTAATAGTTCAATTGGTCCTGGGCAAGCAGCACAAGCACCCTACGGATGCCGGCCTGGCGCATGAACCCAATCCACGGGTCCACCGACTGTGCCGGAATGGCCTGCACACACCCAACCCCGGGGCGGCTGGCCCCATGAACGATGGAATCCAGATCCGACGCCGTGGCGAAGTTATACAACGCTCGCTTCGTCTCCATGCCTTACCCCTGGGTCAGTGAACGCAGCGTCTGGATTTCCGCAGCCCAAAGAGTCTCGTCGGGGGTTTCAAGCACCAGCGGGATTCCCTCGAAATGGGGGCT
>CAYTWV010000352.1:0-1836 GCA_964442235.1 uncultured Myxococcales bacterium
GGCCATCACGCACAAGTTCGAAATTGCGGGCCACGAGGGGTACATCACCGTCGGGATGTTCGAGGATGGAACTCCCGGTGAGATCTTTATCACCATGGCAAAACAGGGTTCCACGGTCTCGGGGTTGATGGATGCGTTTGCCACGGCCATCTCGCTGGCGCTGCAGCATGGCGTTCCATTACAAACGCTGGTGGACAAGTTTTCCCACCTTCGATTCGAGCCGTCGGGATTCACGTCGAATCCGCAGATTCCCACGGCCAAGTCGGTCATGGACTACATGTTCCGCTGGCTGGAGGGCAAGTTCCTGGGGCCCGATGGACAGGTCAAAGGATTCCATGCAACGGCCACACCCAATGGGCAGGCCGAGCCGCCCAGGACCGTTGCGGCTATCGGTGGCAGGCGCTCGCTGGATGACGCACCGTTGTGCCACCACTGCGGAGATCCCATGACCCGTAATGGAAGTTGCTACAAGTGCGAAACGTGTGGAGAAACCTCGGGTTGCTCGTAAAGGATCAGAGGATTCAGTCCGGGGTCCCTGTTTTCAGCATTTCCGAAAGCTCCTCGTGCCCACTCAGTTTGGCAATGAGCGCATTTCCCGCCCGAAACAAGTCGACCAGCTCCGGATGAACCACGGCCAACGCTGCCAGTTCTTTGCTCAAGGTAGCCACGTCTCCACGACTGGCGGGTCCCGAGAACGAGGCCACGCTGTGGGGCAGGTTGCGAAGCGGCCCCCGCAACAGAGAGGCCAGTACCGCTGCCTGGGACTTGTCGACCAGGCCTGCCTGGGTCAAGCAGGTGGATGCGGCGGCGAGGCACACGGCCGTCAGATTCGAGGCAAACACACATCCCGCGTGATACCACCCTGCGTTGAGCCGGGGAGCGGAGACACTCTGCCAGCCCAGGGCTTCGGCCAACGCAACACCCTGGGCTACGCCGGTTGCGTCCCCAACAACTACGGCGCAGGCCTTTTCAAGCACTTCCAGCGGGAGGTCGACTGCAGGAAACGAAAACGGGGGGTGGAAGCGAACGACAGAATGGCCCCCTACCCGTTCGGGCAGTTCCATACCACCGCTGGTAATCAGCAGGGTCGCATCCAGGTCGGCTGCGTCGGGCAAGGAGCGCAGAAAGGGCAAAAGAGCAGTGTCGGGCAAGGCGACCACCACGGGGGTCGGCCCTTGAAGCGGGGGCGGGACTTCGGAGATCGCCAGCGGCACTCCCCACTTCAGGACCAGTTCGTTTCGCACAAAATCCAGGGGGCGTCGATTCCATACCTGCACTTCCATGCCTTTGGAGCGGGCCACTCTTGCCAAGGCCAGCCCTACACGTCCGGCACCAAGAACCAGTAGATCCAAGTTACGGGGCTTTGTAGAGTCCATGTTGCTCCACGTATTGGGCCACCGAGGCGGGCACCAGATTCAATAAGGGTTCTCCGTTTCGAATTCGGTTTCGAATGTCGGTGCTGGAGAGTTCAGGAAGGAGCAGCCCTTGGGCGCCTGAGACGTTGGGACGTCCTACCACCAGTAAAGGAGCCAGGGCCTCGACGTCGGTGATGCGATACCACGAGGATCGTTCGTTGGGGATGTCGGCCCCTACCACCAGACGAAAGGTCCAATCGGGATTCTGGGCCTTCAGGAACAGGAGGGTATTGTAGGTGCGGCTGGGGGCCTCGAGGGATCCTTCGACATCGGAGACCAGAACATTGGGGGCCAACGGTGCGAATGCGAGGCGGGTCATCTCCAGGCGGTGGGCGAAGTTCGGAAGAGCCTTGTTCAGGGCGTGCTGCAGGCAGGGGATCACCAGTACCCGGTCGACCTGCCCCGAAGCCAGTGCTGTCAC
>CAYTWV010000352.1:1846-4766 GCA_964442235.1 uncultured Myxococcales bacterium
TGTGCGGGGGATTAAAACTGCCCCCAAGAATGCCGATTCGAGTCATCGGCTGACCCTGGGATAAAGCCAAATAGAGTGGCTCTCTTCAATGAACCGAGGCAGTCCCGAATTCAGCATATCGAGCAGAGTATCCAAGGGCCTGCCCTCTTCTATGGCCTTGCGGACAGCCGGATCTCCGAACAGCAAGTCCACGGCCAGTCGCTGGGTTTCGAATTCATAGGTCTCGGTTCGCCAAGCAAATTCGGCCGGATGAAGTTCCCAGGTCGATCGGAGGATGGCGGTTCCAAGCCTGAGTGGGCGGAATGTCTCGGGCGAATGAACGTGAATGCGAATGCCCTGACACAGGGATCCAGCCCACTTGCCGAACATGGGGCGGAACAGATTTGGAATCAAGGTGCATCCCTCGCTGGCCCCGTCGGCAGACAGTGCGTGGGCCAGCGCTCGGGCATCCAGGAAAGGGGCTCCAAAGAGCAGGAAGGGGGTTGTGGTGCCGCGTCCCTCGGAGAGATTGGTTCCTTCCAGGAGGCACAGCCCGGGGTATACCAGGGCGGTTTCCACCGTTGGCATGTTGGGAGAGGGGGGAACCCAAAGGGAGGTTGGCGACCACGATTCTCCACGCCAGTTCTTGACCGGGACCACCTCCAAATCAACGGGAATGGACTCGTTCTTCACGACCCATCGAGCCAACTCCCCCAACGTAAGACCGTGACGATGTGGGATCATCAGTTCGCCAACGTAGGAGGTGTACTCGGGCAAGGGAGGGGTTCCTTCACACAGGGTTCCGCCGATGGGGTTGGGGCGATCCAGGACGGTCACGCGGGTCCCGGTCTGGGCCGAAATTCGGAGGGACTTGGCCAGCGTGGCCGCGAAGGTGTAGTAGCGGGCACCCACATCCTGCATGTCGACCACCAGGCGGTCAATGCCCTCCAACCAGTCTCGGCGGGGTGCCAAAGACTCGGAATCGCGCCCATAAAGGCTCAGGACCGGAAAGCTGAAGAGCGGGTCCTGCATGGATTCAACAGATTCCATGCCCTGGTGCCTGCCCCAAAGGCCATGCTCGGGCGAGAGCAGAATCAGGGGCCGTACCCCTTCCAGTTCCAGCAGTTCAAGCAGGTGCCGGCCCTGGCAGGTGACTGCCGACTGATGGGTCAGGACAGCGATGCGCTCTTTGCGCCAACTGCGAAACCCTCGTGCAGCGATCACGTCCAGTCCGGAAAGGCATTTTCGGGCCATCTCTTCTCCATGGTGCCCAGCTCTGCGGGAAGTTCGGGGTCGCCGCGTCAGAGGAACTACCCGGGGGGTGTTCGTTGGGCGTCGGCGATCTTACACTATTTGGAGGCGATGCACACCTGGGAATGCGTTGCTTGAGGGCCTGGGCTCTGATAGTGTGGAAGGCCTGTTTGAACCCCCTTAGGAAGGTGAATCATGCGTGCGTTGGTTGTGATGGCACTGTTCGGTCTGATGGGATGTCAGGGCCAGGCGGGGACAAAAGAGTCTCCCGAGTCCAAAAAGGAAGCGGCAGCTCCGCAGGCGGAGAAGGCGGCGGAGGCGAAGCTCTATACGGTTTCCGCCGTTCCGGAGGCACTGGATTCTGCGTCAGAAAACACCATTCTGGTGCAGTTCAAACCCGTGGCCGGGTACCACTGGAATTTGGAATACCCCACTTCGTTCAAAGTAGAGTCCAAGGTCGGGGTCAAGACCGATAAGGCTGCATACTCCGTGGCCGAGGGCTCTATCACCGCTTCGGAAACGGGTGCGGACCTGCCTATGAAGGTGCAGGTACAGAAGGGTTATGAAGGGCTGAAACTGGTGGGCAATTTTTCGTTGTGCCAGGCTGACTCGTGCAAGTTGTTCCGCAACGAAGCGGTCGAGGTTCCCTTGACATTAAAATAGCGGCAGCGGGCCTTTGGACCCGTGGTGGCGCGCCGGGAGGCTGGTCATGGATGCGAACTCCTTCCTCAGGACGTTCTCTGAAGCTTCGGCCGGCGAGTTTGTTGCCGAGCGACGAGTGCTGTCTTTTCTGGAATACCTGGGACTTTTTGCACAACGTCCGGAAGCCATGGGGCGCAGCTCTGCCCAGTATCTGGGAGATGCCATTGAGCATTTTGGGCGTCGCCAGGTGTCGGTGCTGGGCTCCCAAAGGCAGCATTACGCCCTGTTTGACGCTCCATTTGACGAGGGGCGCGAACGCCTGATTGGCCAGGAGGAGGTTCAGGAGTCGTTTGTGCAGGCTTTGGCCAACCTGGCGCGGGAGGGCAAGGGCAATCGCCTTCTGCTTCTTCATGGCCCCAATGGGTCGGCCAAGACTTCGTTTGTCCAGTCGTTGGCCCGAGCTCTGGTGCATTACTCCCGCACCGTTCCGGGTGCCGTCTACTCGTTCAACTGGATTTTTCCCAAGAGTGCGTTTCAGGCAAAACACGTCGGTTTTATGGAGTCTGGCCAATCCAACAAGCGTATGGAGACCTTCGCCCACCTGGCCGAGGCAGACATCGGGACCCGCTTGCCGGCCGAACTGAGAGACCACCCGCTGTTGCTGCTTCCCAAAGCCATTCGACGGGAGTTCCTGTCGCAGATTAAAGACGCTCACGGAGCTCCCCTTGCTTTTCCCCGAGCGCTGCTCGACGGGGATCTGGCGCCGGTCAGCCGGCGGATCTTCGACACGCTGCTTGTGGCAAACGGAGGAGATCTGGAACGTGTGCTGGCCCACGTCCAGGTGGAGCGGTTCCATTTCTCCAGGCGCTATCGCAATGGAATCGTGACCGTGGAACCCCAGATGCACGTCGATGCCCAGGCACGCCAGATTACCATGGACGAGACGTTTGCCACGCTGCCCCCCGTTTTGCGTCATATTTCCATGTTCACGTTGTCCGGGGATTTGGTGGATGCCCACCGAGGGTTGGTAGAATACAGTAATTTGTTG
>CAYTWV010000352.1:4776-5179 GCA_964442235.1 uncultured Myxococcales bacterium
ATTTGTTGAAACGGCCTCTTGACGCCTTTAAGTATCTTCTTGGGACGTGCGAAAACAGCCGTGTCACGGTGGATGGGATTATCCTTTATCTGGATACGGTGTTTATTGGGACGGCCAACGACAAGTACGTTGCGGCATTCACCAAGGCTCCGGACTTTCCTTCGTTTAAGGGGCGCATGGAGTTGATACGGGTTCCATACTTGCGGGACTATCTGGCCGAGGCACAGATTTATCGAGAGCAGGTCCGTCCGGACATGGTGGGCAAACACCTTGCCCCTCATGCCATTGAGGTTGCGGCACAGTGGGCCGTGCTGACCCGACTGCGGAAGCCCGCACCCGAGAACTACCCCGAAGCGCTGCGGCCCATTGTGGAGGCGCTGACCCCCATGGAAAAGGCCGACTT
>CAYTWV010000353.1:0-4107 GCA_964442235.1 uncultured Myxococcales bacterium
GGGTGGATGCTGCCGACGAGAATAAGATTCGCTTTTCGGTTCGTGATTCCGGCCCGGGCATGGACGCTGCCACGTTGGAGCGTGCCCCGGAGCCTTTCTTTTCGACCAAGCTGCATCACACCGGAATGGGCCTGGCGGTGGCCCGAAAGGTGGCGGACGCACATGGTGGACGGTTGACCATCACCTCTCGCCCCGGGGCTGGTACCACCGTAGAAATCGTGATTCCGAGAGAGAGCGCAGCCAAGGTTGTGCTTTAGGGGGCAAAGCGTGAAAACCATTAAGACGATGTTGGTGGTCCTGGTGGTCGTTGCCATTGGATTTGCGGGCCTGAAAGTCGGGGCCGCATGGATGGATGTGACGGGCATCGAAGCCGATCTCGAAGCGGCCTCCCATGATTTGCCCTTTGATTGTGCGGGCAGTCGAAGTTGTGGTGATAAGTTGATCGACGCTATAGAGGATATTCGCGTTGAGCGTGACCGAGATGTGGTTTTGGACTATGAATCCATTGACATTGATGCGGAAAATGATGCATTTATCATAAAAGGCAGCAAGGTTATGGATTTCTACGTGCGCAGGTATGTCTGGAGGTTTGACATCTCCATCCCGTTGCCGAAGTAGGGCTTATTCCGGATTGATCATATAGCAGACCATCGCCTCGCCTTTCAGCCCGCACAGGGCACAGTAGTAGCCGTTCCCGGATTGGGGATTCGGCATGGAGACGCAAGTCCCTTTTCCCTCTACTGCTTCGCACTGGTCATCGTATTGGGCGAACTGAGGAAGTCGCTGCTGCCCCACACAATAGCGCCCTTCCACCAGTTCATAGTCCTGGATCTCGTGGGCCACGATGTCGTCAAAGGAGGCTTCAGCGGCAAACCCATCCAGCACATCCATCTGTGGGCTGGGCGATTCTTGCGAACCACAACCATATGGAGATGCGAGGGCAAGCAGGCAAAACAGCAGGGTGCAAGTTAGGACCTTGGGCATGGGTACCCCTCCTGGCGGCAGAGGGTACCATGTGAAGCGGGGCGAGGCAACGAAAGTGCTGTCAACCGGGGGAGTGGGGTGATAGCATCTTGACCCCGGTTGCAGATGGTATGTCAGGGGTGGAGCGACTCGTGGTTTCGTACTTCCAAGGAAGGCTGTCGTCGCTGCAAGCGTGCCCGGTATGTGGGGAGAAGGTCCCGCAGCCTGCGCTCTATTGCATCGAGTGCGGCGTGTCGTTCGAACAGGCGCGGGATTTGGGGTCTGCGACGGGGGAAGGCAGTGAGTTGGTGTTCCTGGAGTTGGAAAGCCGGGAGCGCGACGTGCTTCGAGAGCGCAAACGTCGAGCGGTTCCAATCGAGGCACTTCAAGCCCAAATGAAGTTTTTGAGTCTAATGCCGGCCAATCCCACCGGATTGCGGCTGGAGGGATTGCGGGACCTGCCGTTTGTTCCCCGAGACTACCAGGTTCAAGTCGCCAGCCGTGTGCTGACGCAGATGCATGGCCGGGCCATTCTGGCGGACGAAGTGGGTCTGGGAAAGACCATCGAAGCGGGCCTGATTCTTCATGAGTTGAAGCAGCGTTCCATGGGAGGGCAGGCCTTGGTGCTGGTTCCCAGTTCGCTGGTAGAGCAATGGCGAGAAGAGCTGGAGGACAAATTCGGGCTCAAGGTTGCCTCGGAGGGGCTGAAGGACCTGAGGGGCAAGGACGTGTTGCTGCTGTCGCTGCATCGAGCCAAACTGGAATCGTGGGCCCGCCGGCTAAGAAGCCGCCGCTGGGATCTGGTTATTGTGGATGAAGCCCACAGCCTGAAAAACAGCCGAACCCTGGCTCACCGGTTTGTAAAAGGGCTGCAGGCCCGGTACTTGCTGCTTCTGACTGCCACGCCCATCGAAAACGATTTGCGAGAAATTTACAACCTGCTGACGCTGGTGAATCCCGCTGCCTACTCTAGTTTCCGGCGATTCTCGAAGGACTTTCTGGAGACTCGTTTTCGAGTACGGGATGTGCCCAGGTTGCGGGAGTTCTGTTCGCGCTTCCTGATCCGAAATCGACGGGCCGACGTCATTCCGGAGATGCCGCCCCGGTATCCCCGGCTGATCAGTTATTACCAGCATGGTCAAGAGAAGCGGTTTTACGATTCGGTTCTGGCGTTTGTGCGGCGAGTGGCCCGACGAATGCTGAAGGCCCCGGCGGGCACAACTCAACACCGGCCGGGATCCAGTCTGCTGCTGTTCCTGACGCTGCTTCTGAAAGAGAGTTGCTCGTCGCCGCAGGCCGTGGCCTCTTCACTTCGTTCGGCATTGGCCCCCAACGTGCTTTCGTCGGAATTGGCGAACCTGGAATCGATTATTCAGCAGGGAGAGGCCATTCAGCGCACGGGCAAGATGATCCGGTTCATGAAGGCCATTCGGGCGCACCGCCGTGACCCCTGCATCGCCTACGTCGAGTTCCTGGCCACCCATCAGCATCTGACCAAACTTCTGCAGCGGGAGCACATCCAAGTGATTCCGTACACCGGGCGACTCTCTACGCAAGAGAAGCGGGCAGCGCTGCAGCAGTTCCGAGAGCACGGAGGCGTGTTGCTGTGCACGGAAGTGGGCGGCCAGGGCTTGAACTTGCAGCACTGCAATGTGGTCATCAATTACGATCTGCCTTGGAATCCCATGCGTCTGGAGCAGCGAATTGGCCGTGTTCATCGATTCGGCCAGGAGCGTCCGGTCCACATCGTCAATTTCATCAGCAGCGGCACCTACGAGGAGTACGTTTACGACATCATCGTGAAGAAACTGGACCTGTTCCGGCAAGTGGTGGGCGAAGTGGAAGCCATCTTGAGTTTTATGGACGACGACGAGGCCATCGAGCAGCGAATTGCCCGGGCCATCTTCGAATCGGACAGCGACGAAGAGATGAAGAGTCGATTCGACCAACTGGTCGAATCGGTCTCTCAGGCAGCGGATCGGTACAAGAAGTCCATGCGTGCGACCTTCGATGTGTTTGACGGGCGAGGCAACTCATGGCGATAGAGGAGCGGGTCAAAGAGTTCATCCAGGCGGCTGCGGCCGTTGTGGAACTGGCGGCCGGCGCCGAAGAATCCGAGCGTCTGCAGATGAAGCCCGGGATGAAAGGCGACGATGTGTGGCTGAATCCCGAATTGTCCGACCTGCATGCCAGGGTGGTCCGTGTGCACGGCAGGGTAGGGGCCGCGTCGGCGGAGCTGGAAGCGGCCAGGGCGGTGTTGGGCGAAGTGACCCTTCCCGGCGGGTTGGCCGTGTTCCGAATTTCGCTTCAAAGTAGTGCTCCGCAAGAGCATTTGCGTGCCGTCTGGGTCAGTTCCGAAGGGCGTTCGAATTCGGTTTCACTTGAATCGCTGGACCGTCTTGCGGGCATCCTGCTGGAGCGAACGGCGGCCTCGAGATTAAGCGACGAAGTGTTGGACGTTTGGCTGGGACAGGTGCACGCGGTGATTCGGCTGCAGGCCCTGGAACTGGCCGAGGATGCCCGGCGGAAGTTGGTGACGTTGCAAAGTCGTCGAGCCCGCGAGGTGCAGTCGGTCTTTGATGTGCGTCTGCGAGAGCAGGCCGATGCGGGAGAAGGACATGATGGAATGACGGTTCAGGACCTGCTTCAGGAACTGCGGCGGGCCCAAGAGCATGTCACCGATCATTTTGATCCGGATCGGCTGGTCATTCGCATCGAGCCGTTGCTGCTGGTGTGGATCTGGCCTCAACCGAAAAAGCGCCGAAAGAAAGAGGCTCCATGAAGGCTGGCGACAAAGAGCCCGAAGTTGTCCCCATCATGGCCGGTTCGGCGCTGCGGGTGTGCCCACGTTGCTCCAGCCTGTTTGCGCACAAGTTCTGTGGTCATTGTGGAGAGCGCCTGGAATGGCACGGAGAGCATTGGGCAGCGCTTCGTATCGATGTGGCCTCTAGAAGCGGCGTGGCGCGGGCCGAGTCGTGGAAGGTGTATCCCGGTGAGTGGGAGTCGGCGTCGGGAGGCGTTCGGTTGTGGATAGACGGCCCCGAACATCTGGCCTGGGTCCGTGACCGATTGCAACGGGGAAGCCTGGAGCGGTATGCCTCGCTGGAGGGGCCCACGGGCAAACGAATTGCGCCGGACGACCCC
>CAYTWV010000353.1:4117-5168 GCA_964442235.1 uncultured Myxococcales bacterium
GTACTGGACAGCCAGATTCGCGGGTGCATGACGCAGCGTTTCCGCTCGCCGGTTTGCGGCGAAGAGGCCACGCTTCTGCCCCTTTCCGAACCCAAACGAACCTACAGCCTGTGTGATTTGTTGGATTCTTACGACAACCATTTTGCAGCGCAGCGTCTGCTGGCTGGCGTGCTTTGGGAGCGTTCGCAGCGAAAAGAACGAGTCTACTGCCCCCTTTTTGGACGAGCCCTGCGTCTTTCCGGCAAAGACGCCGATGAACTGCCGGCCCGAATGATGGACTTGGTAGCCACTCGCAAAGAGGGGCCCTTGGTGATGCCTGTGCGTTCGGCGCCGTATAAGCTGCCCAAGAATTCGCTAATGCAGGCCGTGGAGCCCATCGCAAGATTCCCGGGTTGGCCTGGAACCGCGGTGCCCTCTTGGGTATGTCCGGTCTCTAAGGACCAGGTGGCTGTAGGGGCAGGCGGAGGGGGCCATGCGTTGCTGCTGAGCAACGGCGAGCCGTCCAAACTGGAACTGCCCGGCAATGCCAGAGTGCATCGTGCCGATGGGGCGCTGGTGGTGCAGTATGCCAATCCCCAGGGCCTTTGGGTAACGGCGTTGGTAACCGATGCCATGGCGCCCTTGTCCGATGCGGTTCACCTGCCACCGGGAACTGCCGATGTGGATGTGCGCGGCGAACGGGCTGTGGCTCTGACGTTGCAGCGAGGCCGTGTTCAGTTGTTGTGGGTGACCAGGGGAGCCAAAGGCGGCGCTGTAAACTGGGGATTTTCCGTGGGCACAATGCCTTCCACGGGCTGGCGGGTTCACATCCTGGGGGAAGACACCGCCCTGGTTTGGAGTGTCTCGGGTGCTCTGATGTTGCTTCGCCCTGAAGGCGGATGGCTGTTAAGCCCGGTTTCCACCGCAAGCGCTCGGCTTCGAGAGCCCAAAGAGAGTGTCGTGGATCTGGTTGGCGTGTGTGGTGTGGTGCCCGGGGACCGCGGAGAGTGGGTGGTGCTCTCTTCGTTGGGCCATCGTTTGACCCGCCTGACCTTGGAGCGTTCGGTGAAGT
>CAYTWV010000354.1:0-5167 GCA_964442235.1 uncultured Myxococcales bacterium
CGTCGACGCCTCCAAACCCGACTTCTTCTCGGGCCACAACGCCATGATTCCCGAAAACGACGCCCCTCCCGAAGTGCGCCATAAGGAGTTTCGAAAGGGCAACCTCAAGGCACTGCAGAAATTATTAGGAACACCGGGAGAACGAACCCTGTATGTGGGCGACCATATTTACGGCGATATCTTACGTTCCAAGCGCTCCAGCACATGGCGAACCTGCATGATCATTCCCGAGATGGAGCAGGAACTGGAGAACCTTGAGACGGTTCGGGAAGAGTTGAACAAATACTATCGACTTTTTAACAAAAGAGAGTCGATGGAGATCCAGCTAAACTACCAGCAGCGGCTTTTGACCAGCTTGCTGAATTTTGATGAGTTGGCCACCAGACCGGGCCCCGACCAGCCCGAACGACTTCGATTCCTGGCGGGTCTTGCCGAACGAAACGTGGCCGAATTGCGAACCAACCTGCGCCGTACCGAGGATGCCCTGCACGCCACCGATTCCTCCATTCGGCGGGCCTGCAATGAACGCTGGGGATGGCTGTTCAAAGAAGGGCCCATTCACAGCGTCTTTGGCGAACAAATCGAACAATACGCGTGCATGTACACCAGCCGAGTCACCAACTTCCTCTCGTATTCCCCTTCCCACTACTTCCGCGCCTCCAGGGACCTTCTGCCCCATGAACAGCAGATCCCATAGTTCTTGGCGGTCTGTGCTATTGCTTTGAATAAGACTACAGGTTCAACAACCAGGTGACGCCCGGCTCCAAGTCTTCCTCGGAAGAAGCTTGGGCCTTAAGCCGAGTTCGGACGGCATCGGCCTCGGGCGAGCGGCACTGCGCAAGCCCCAGCATCGCAGACTGGCGAACCATGGGATGAGGGTCCGACGCCAGCGCCTCAACCACAGCCAAACTCTCGGCATTACAGACCTTCCCAGCGGCCCAGGCCGCATGGACCCGAAGAACCGGCTGCGAGGAAGCCGAAGCGTCGACCACGGAATCCAACCCGATGGCATCGCCCATCTTGCCTAGGGAAATGCCCGCCAGCAGGCGCTCTGCGCCGCCTTCACTGCCCAAAACCAGCCTCAGGAACTCTCGAGCGCGGTCGTCGCCCAGATGCCTGGCAAGAAGCACCATTCCTTCCAACTGCTCCACGTCATGAACGCCCCGCCATCGAGCCTCAACACCTTCCCATACCGCCTTCGATAGTTCCGCGTCCCCCTTCATCTTCGACGCCACCGACCTGGCGATGACCGAGCGCTGCCAGCGCTCCCGTGCCCGAAAAAGCGACACACACAATCCCACGTCATCGTCGGCCCACAGGGACAGACTGCGGTCGCACAAGTTTGTCCCACAGTCCGCATTCTTCACACAGGCACGGGTATGGCCGTCCAGGAATCGCAGCGCAAGGTCTGCCGCAAGCGCCTCGCTGTTGGGTGCAGAGGCCGGCGCTGCGGTCCCCCCGCATCCCCAAACCACCAAGACCAGTATCGGCAAAATCCGTCCCATCACGCCCCTGCGGCTTCTCAATTCCCGGCAGATTCTCAAGAATCCAGTTTCTGCTCGAACACGCAGAAATCCCCACACATCGAGCAGAATTTGTCATCCACCAGATTGGGATTTCGATTGCACTCATCCCGCCGAATCCGAGCAAAATTCTCGGGGTCCAGCGAGTGGTTCTGCATGCCAATCCAATCCACGGCGTGCCGAGCTTTGGCCATGGCCAGATTGCGCGCAACGGCCCGAGGATTTCCACGCCCCACGTCGGCGATATGGGCCGCCAACTTGGTCACAATGACCCCCTGGTAAACGTCATCGGGATCCGGCAGACCAATGTGCTCTTTCGGGGTCACGTAACAAAGGAAATCGGCCCCACAATAGGCCGCCAACGCCCCGCCGATGGCACATGCAATATGGTCGTAACCCGCAGCAATGTCGGTAGGCAGCGGCCCCAGCACATAGAAGGGGGCGTTGTGGCAGATATCCTTCTCCAACTCGATGTTCTTCTGGATTTCGTTGTACGGAATGTGGCCAGGCCCTTCGATCATGACCTGAACTCCGGCTTCCACGGCTCGCTGCTGCAATTCGCCCAAGGTTCGCAACTCTTCAAGCTGCGCTCCGTCCGTCGCATCATGCAGACACCCCGGCCGCATGCCGTCGCCAAGGCTTAATGTCATGTCATACTGCTTGGCCAACGCAAGCACTTCATCAAAGCCCTCGTACAGGAAATTGTCCTTGTCATGGTGGCGCATCCACGCCAGCAAAATGGCGCCGCCACGGCTTACAGACTTCATCAGCCGGCGCTCCAGATGCGGAACCACACGTCGGGTGATGCCCGCATGTATGGTGATAAAGTCGACCCCCTGTTCCGCCTGCCGCCGCAACACATCCATGTACAGGGCCATGGTCATGGCCTTCTTGTCCCCGGCTTCCTTGGCTACCTGATACAAGGGCACCGTGCCCAAAGGCACCGGACACTCGGCCAGAATCTCCGCTCGAATGGCATCAATGTCCCCACCCGTCGAGAGATCCATCACGGCGTCGGCCCCACCCCGCAGCGCCTCTTTCAACTTGCGGCGCTCGATGTCCAGGTCCACCCGCAGCGGGGACGTTCCGATATTTGCGTTGATCTTGACCGACGTGCCCTTGCCCACACCCATCGCAATCAAGTTCGAATGCTGCCGGTTGGCCGGTATCACCAGACTTCCGTCCGCCACGCGGGCCAGAACCACAGCCACGTCCATCCCTTCCACTCGAGCTACCAACTCCATCTCCGGCGTCACGTTCCCGCGCCGGGCCTGTTCCAACTGGGTCATTCCTGTCCTTCTTTTTCTTTGATGGGCCCCCAACAGGCCCGTTAGTCCCTGAAACTGTGTGAATCTATCGTCCCTTCACCCAGAACTAGTTGCACGACCCGGCGGGCTGATCCCCCTTCTTGGGTATCGCCTTCTCACACCCCGGTACCTTAAACTTTTCATTGCACAGATATGCTGCAACTTCTGATGCATCGATACTGTTGAACTTAACCTTCCCGTGAACGATCCATGTGGGGCTCGCCTCGATTTCCAGCGTCTCGGCCAGCTTCGTTTCGGCAAGAAGCATCTGTTTGCCCGCTTCGCCCGTTGCACAGGCTTCAATCTCATCGGCCTTCAAACCTACGGACTGCAAGCAGGTCTTGGGGTCAGCCGCTTCGCCATCCTTGTAAAGGCACCACATGTAGGGCAGCAGTTTGGCCGCAGCACTCTTGGCCACACAAAGCTGCCTGGCGTCTTCCAGGATCTCTTCCTCGCCGTGAAGTGAACGAATCTCGCCGTCCTCGTTGGCCAGAACATAGTGAATTTCGACCTTCACATCCTTACCAAACGCTTCCTGAAGACGTTTCAATTCATTCACGGCCATGACCCCATAGGGGCAGTACGACATGATGAACAGCTCCACCAGCCCGGCCTGCTCGGGACGGCACGACACCTTGGCTTTGCAGGAGTCATCATCACAGTCAACTTTGCCATCTTCGTTGTCGTCTTTCTGATTGTCACAAATTTCTTTGGTGGGGTCATAGGACTGGCCCGCATTCAGGAAATACCAGTTCCCCGTGGCCGACTTACGCAAGAAACGCCCCAACCTCTCCATGACTTCGCTGTCCGCCTCAATGGACTTCTCCAGCATGAAGGCAGGAAGGGCCGGGATCTTCTCTTTGTCAAAGAACTCTCGGCCGGCAGGCTCGGTGTAGTCCAGGCGGCGAAATTCCACGCCGTCCACAAAAATCTGCTCTTCCAGAATGCCCGTCACTTCGCCGATAAACTCGTCCGAACAACTGAGTTCCGGGTCCGTGCAGCGCTTGTCCTGCACCAGGGTCACGACGTACTTCTTTACTTCAGGAAGTTTGGCGCAGGCAGGGGATTTTTTCTCCTGGAGCGCACAGATGGACTGGGCCAACTTCAGCGTCCGAACCGCACCCGTCACCTGCACACCCTGCACCAGCAGCATGGGGCTCATGGAGACATTCGCTTCCATGGTCCGTCGAACCGACTCGTCCAGCAGTTTGGTACCGTCTGCACCATTTCTGCATGTATCCAATTTCTCACGAATGCCCTTGGGCACAGCCAACGCTTCCGCACACAGCTTCAGCGAGGTCTCGATAGCCCCGGTTTCGGATGCCATGCAGTTCACAAACCGCAGATAATCCACAGGCTTGGTCATCAACTTGCCGGCACACGCCAGCAGCAGATCCCCGGTCCGTTCCTTGTCCCCACCCTCGAATATCAGTTTGCCCTCTTCCAACGAGCCGAAAAACTCCACCGTCAATTTGATCTGGTTGCCGAACAACCCCATCACCGTCTCCAGGGTCCGCAACACGGCGGGTGCCTCGGCAGAAACGGAAGTCAAATAGAGGGTCAGTTCAACCGGCCCCTTAACTTTTGCAGGCTCGGTCCCCTGGGCCGCAGCATCGGTAATCACGCCAAAACATATCGCCCCAAGCACTGCCGCCACCAAAGTTCGCTTCATCGCCAAACGCACGCTGCCCATTATGTCCTCCTATCTGCCGGCCTCTCGGCAGGCGTATCCGTCGAGACTCCACAGGAATGCCCGGTCTTTATACCCGCTGGCGGCTTCCGTTGCACGAATTCTTTACACCGGCGAACCCGCATGTTAGCGTTTGCCCAAGAGCAAACGGCGATGCCTGCTGCACACGCAGAGCCAGAGGAAACGTCATGAACGACCCCAGAGGATCACGCAAATACACCCGTATCGAGAGCGATGCCCTGGTCGATTACACCGGCTCGGAAGTGCTGCTGTACCACCAGATTCAGAACCTCAGCCTTGGGGGCCTGAGCATCCGCACGCCGACCCTGGAAGAGGTGGGCACCCAAGTCCACCTGGCCCTGAATTTCCCGGATTTTCACGAATCCCTGGAACTGGATGGCGAAGTGGTCTGGGTCCATGAAGAAGAACCCAAAGAGATGGGAATCCGCTTCAACGCCACCTCGCCCGAAGCCCGACACCTGCTTCAGCGCTTCATCGACGCACGACAGAACCGGGGCTAAACCTGGGGCACTACGTCTCTAGTCACCCATAAGCCTCGCCGACCCCGTTGGCATCATCCGGCGCGCCCACTCCCTCACGGCCCGGCCCGAGCGCCGTCGAGGGGTCGTGGCACAGACACACCAAGT
>CAYTWV010000355.1:0-5162 GCA_964442235.1 uncultured Myxococcales bacterium
CTATCGTGGATCTTGGGGTGACTGTTCCCAGGCATGTCCAGCGTCGGTGGAAAGAGAAGGTGGCCAAGGAGATCGCACTGCGAGTAGCCCTGGAACCCAGGACAAGCGGTTCCTCCGACGAAAGGCGAAACGCTGGACTTGGTCTCTACATGACCCGCCGGATTGCAACCCTTATGGGGGGCAGCTTCCTGCTTGTGTCAGACGGTCTAGTTGCCGAGGAGCGCGCCAACTTGGACGCGGGGCCGGCGGAGGTTGACGTACGAATGACTGTCGGGGCATGGCCAGGGACGGCCGTAGCCGTATCGCTTTCCCATAAGTCCACGACTTCTTTTGAAGAGGGCCAGCAAGTCGTCCATGATGAACTGGCCGGACGGCCTGCAATGGATGTTTTCAGGGCGATGGCCGAGCCTGGCCAGTGCTGCATCGACGTACCTCCCGATGTCCGAAGTATTGCGCAAGATAAACTTCTTGCTGCCGGCATACGTGAAAATAGAATTATTCCTGAAATACTCCGAGGAGATGCACCTATTGTTTTGGATTTCTCCGGTATTTCGCTTACTACACAATCTTATGTGCATGCGCTACTGGCCGAGCCTGTCCGCCATTTGGGAACAGGTGGGGTCGCCAAACGTCTCCGAGTTGTCGGGGCTCAGAAGCAAGTGAAACAAGTCATCAAGATCGTCCTCCAATATGTTCTCAACTGAACTCGTGAAGAATGCCTTGTCTCACTCCGGCCCCGGCTCTGCCAGACCCGCTTCCACGCCTTGCTACACCGCCCAAAAGCCTTGGCCACCGGGACCCACTGACCGCCCGAAGCCCACCAACTCCAGCAGCTTTTCCTCAGACAGGCCCCCGAAAAATCCCCCACGGAAATTCGCCGTCGGGGCCGAATCGTGAAAAAGTTGCAGTGGCAAAAGAGGGGGGGAAACCATGAGCCTATCCGACGGGGAAAACCTCATTGTGGTTGGAGCTGAGAATGTGGAGAAGAGCGGGTTCTTTTGTTACATGAGCAAGAAAAAATCAGAGGGGTACCAGCGCAAGCTGCGGTGGCTCAAGGAGCGTTTCGCCGAGGGAATGTGCATCAGGATGCTGCCGCTTCCCGAGCGAGGCTTCATTGAGTACATCCCCGGCGAATACGGCTGGCGTGCCGTTCATGCCGACGGTTACATGTTGATTCACTGTCTGTGGGTGGTAGGCAAAAGCAAGGGAAAGGGGTTGTCGGGCGTGCTTCTGGATGCCTGCATCGAGGATGCAAGGCAGCGGGGGATGAAGGGGGTGGCGATGGTAACCAGTGAGCAGGTCTGGCTTGCCGGCCGGGGCGTTCTGGAGCACCACGGATTCCAGTCTGTGGATGAAGCGCCGCCTGCCTTCTCTCTGATGGCAAAGAAGTTTGGAAAGCAGCACTCTCCGCAGTTCGCTGGGGGGTGGGAGGAGAAAGCCGCAGCCTTTGGAGCGGGCCTTACCATACTTAGGTCGGACCAGTGTCCCTACATCGTTGACGCCTCGGCTGCGGCGGGGGAAGCGGCAGCAAAGGCCGGGGTGGCGTGCAAAGTTGTGGAACTGCGAAGCCGTGAGGATGTGATTCGCATTTCCCCCTCGGCCTACGGGCTGTTCGGTCTGGTCTTGAACGGCAAGGTCGTCAGCTACCACTACCAGCTCGAGAAGGACCTACTGCCGATTCTGTTGCACGACGGGGGCCAAGGGCTGGCCCAGGTGTAATTCAAGGTGCGGCAAACCTGAGGGCACCCCGTCCGCCTGCCCTCAACCCTGTTAGGCGCTCCACCTCACCACAACCCCCGCTTCGACAAACCACAGTCCGAAGTCGACCAGCTCTTCCGGTCCCAACAGGTCGACCAGGCCTTGCTGATACAGGCGTACCTGACTGTAGTACTTGCGCAGGGTCTCGTGCTGCATGGGGTCCTTGTCGGATGTCTTCACGGCAACACTCTTGCCTGTCTTGTAGTCCAGCATATGCCAGCCCTGGGAATCTTTCCAAAGCAGGTCGATGCGGCCGTTGACCCAACCGCCCGTGGGCGAGGGGTACTGGATCATCGCCTCGTGCAGCAACGTCCCGTCACGGGCCGCCTGCTGAAGCGACGCAAACAAGGCCGGGGCCGAGGTACGGGCCTTCTGGGCCACCGCCAACAGCCATTGGGCCGTGTCCGGTCCCAATGTTTCCGACCAAAGCTCCAAGTCGTCCAGAGCCCGACGGGCCAGGTCGAGGTCCAAAGAGAGCCCACGAGCGTATGCGTGCGGACATAGCCAGAGAGATTCAGGGGAATCTGGCAGCGACCCGGGGAGGAAGAGGCCCGGCGACTGGAACGCTGGCTTCAGGAGTACAATGCCCGCCGTCCTCATGAGGCGCTGGGGTACAAAAGGCCTGCGGACATCTACGGTGTCTCGCCCAGGACAATGAAGGATGTCCGTGCCTACCAATTCCCGGCAGGATTCGAGACCAGGAGAGTAAGCAACAAAGGATGCTTCAAGCCAGGTGGCGAACTCCTCTTCCTCAGCGAGGCATTGGCACACCAGTAGATAGGAATGGAGCCAGTTGTGACACCTGGAGAATCTGGTTCTGTAACCATATACTCGTCTTGCTTCCCCCCAGGGAAGCTGGGGATGGGACAAAGCCCAGGAGGCTAGTGTAACCCATGTCTTGATAATTAACTGTAACCCATGTCCCGATTGCACCGGACTGGCCTCCTTACCCCTCCCACCTCACCACGAACCAAGCCTCAACGTACCAGAGCCCGAAGTCCGCCACGGGCTCGGACAGAAAAATCGAATGCCTTAGCTAACAGAGTTGTACTTGCGAAAAGTACTTCCTTAGCCCTGGGTGAACCTGCGGGTCCGGGCCGTCGACCAGTTCGCTCATAGTTTCACTGACTCCGGGGCCCTAGCAGTGTCCAAGAACTACCACAGCGCTGATTGGTTGCATGGACATTCAGGCAGACCGGATGGCGCAAGTGATTGGCAAAGCCAGCATGGATTCCACTATTGCCGACTTAGTTATGCAGGTCGACTTCGACCCCGAGCTGGATGCTGCCATTGTACAGGCGCTGGCCCATGTGGGCTTGGTAGCCCGCCCACATGCCGTTCCAGGCCCTGATTGGATGGTCATGTGATCCTCGCACCACGAATTCTGAAGGGCTCGGAAGCAAAAGCAGCGTGCTTGAAGAGGAAGCGTGGCGGAATGGCACGACCTTCTGGCGCTGTATGAACTGAGGGCGGGGCCGAATGACTCGGATGGAATTTTGTGAGGATGTCGGGCGGCAATTCGCAGCAAGAGGAACGTGCAAAAACTGCATGGACTGTGGCCATCGAGCAGGTTGCTGCTGACACGAACGAGCCTGGCCACAACGATGCCACCGGATGGATGCTGCCCGTTCCATCCACCGGGTTTCCGACTGACAACCGTCATCGGGACGCTAAGCGAACCGACAGGTGGACGGCATGGGAAGCGACAAATGGCCGCAGCGAAGACGTTGTGTCCGAGGCCTCAATTGCCTGCGGACTTTGCCGTGAGACCCGGGTGCGTGAAGGTGCGGAAGGGTGCCCCAACCATGGTGGCGGAACGTGGCTATCGGCTCAGAACTATCTATGGGGGCGTTGGGGTCGAGGTTCTAGTATCCAGCCTCTTTGGAGAGTTCCTTGAACACTCGAGGTCCGTCGGTGCCGTAGCTCTTCTTGAATGCCTCTTCGATCATCGCCAGGCTCTGGGAGATCAGTTTGGCATCAATCTTGTCCTGGTCCATGTTTAGCGCCGAGCGACTGCGGCGAAGCCAGTCCACCAATTCGGTGCGGGGAATCAGATTGTGCGAGAAGCGGCGCCCCATCTCGTCGCCCATAACACGATAGGTCTGTTTGTAGATCTCAACCCGAAGGTTGTTGTCCGAGGGGATGTCCAGGGTGTTCTGCACCTTGGTGGGGTCCAGGAAGATCAGCGTACCACCGTCCGACCGCACGGCCATGGCGAACCCGGCTTTGATAATCTTCTGATTCGCCTGATATTTCTCGCCATAGATCTCCACGAAGTTATCGACGAACTCCCGGCGGTCAGCCTGGGAACCTTCAGCGATCAGTAAATCGAACTTTCGGCCCCCTGCCTTCCCGGCATCTTTGATGCGGCGAAGGGGCGTTCCCCAATCCCCCCACGGAAATTCGCCGTCGGGGCCGAATCGTGACAAAGTTGCAGTGGCAAAAGAGGGGGGGGGGCTGGCTTGCCGGCCGTGGGGTTCTGGGGCACCACGATTCCAATGCGTGGATGAAGCGCCGCCTGCCTTCTCTCTGATGGTGAAGAAGTTTGGAAAGCAGCAGTCTCCGGAGTTCGCAGAAAACGAAGTGATTGACGGCGATTGCCAGCCTTCCGGGAAGGTCAGGACGCTTTGGGGGGCCTGAGCGCCTCCAAGGCCTCTGCGTCGGCAAGGTCCTTCGTGCGACCTGTGCTTCGCTTGTTGGTGATCATGTCTGCCACGCAGGGAATTCTTAGCTGAAGGCCATCAATCTCCACTGCCAGAGACCTTGAATAGGTGGCCTCGAACTCAAGGCCCGTCGCAGAAGTAATGATATCCACTCTACGTGGGGCCACACCAATCTGAAAGACGACTCCGGGCTGCTCCAAGTCAGACTGTGAGAGATCATGCAATGCAGCACCGAAGCGCTGCAGCGCTCTCAGAACCGCCCCAGCGTTGTCTGGGGATGGCATGACCCAAATATCAATGTCCATCGTCGCACGCAGGTGACCATGAGCTGCCAATGCGTATGCACCAACCAGAAGAAATCTAGCTTTCTCCTCGGATAGTGCGAGTAACATGTCTTTGTAGTCTTCGTTCAGCATCATATGCCTTATTGAAGGAAGCCAGTTCGCTTGTCAATTGCCACATCAAACCTATTCGATAGGCCATTGTCCCAGCAACAAAGCCCGCGCCAGGATGTTGGTCACCCTTCACAAGAGCAGTGCGCTTCCTGTCCATCCTGACGGAGTCCTGCGCCATGCATCGCCTCCTAGGTCCAAACAAGTTTAGCTGTGGGCATGAGGTGCAAGCAAGGAGTATTGTGCAACCCGGCGGTCCGCCTTCGAAGGGCAGCGGTACTGATACCCCGGTGGCCCCTCCTATTGCTGTGTACTCCACCTCACCACAACCCCCGCTTCGACAAACCAC
>CAYTWV010000356.1:0-5149 GCA_964442235.1 uncultured Myxococcales bacterium
CAGAACGTGGTGGGGGCGGCCCCTGGCAATTCGGCCCGCTCGCTAAACGGCCTGTCGCTTCCCGCATCCATCAGACAGCCGGGCTCGTCCACGGCGTTGTGATAGGAATTGGCCGGGCCATACGGATTGGCCAGCCCAAGGCTGTGGCCAATTTCGTGGGCCGTCGTCTCGCCCACCAGCCGGGCCAGAGTGTCTACGGCCAAACGCACGTCTTTCACTCTTTGGAAATCGCCCTGTCCCTGGTACTCGGTCCACATGCCCGCTTTCAGCCTGACTGGGTCAAAGATGTCGTCGAACTCTTTGAGCGGCTCGGGGGCCGTAGTGGGTTTGGTGCCCGGCAAATCGGGATGTGAGCTGAAATAGAGGAATGCCTCAATAAATACGCCGCCATAACCGGGATAACCGTCGGCCTGCGTCTGGGCGTTGGTTCCTCCGATGGCGTCAAACAGCCGCAGGTTTCCCACATCCTTTCCCGGCGTATTGTCGAACCCTAACAACCCGATGCCGTTGGGATCGGGGCCACCGATTTCCACCGTGGCGTAGTGATTCGGGTCAATGTCCGTGGGCTGTTCAAGACGAACATCCAAATGGTACAAGGCGTACAGGCGCTCAATCTTGTCCTTCACGGAGGCCTTGATCTCGGGTTCTAGAGCAATCAGGCCGAAACGATTAAGGCTCTCGTCGAATCCCGGAAGGAAGGTCAGGTGGACCACCTGCCCCGTGGTCAGGACTTGAAATTCAACCGGGGCTTCCAGACTGGTCAACGTACGATTGGCGCCCGAACCCACCACGGCCCTGAGGGTGCCCTGGAACTGGCCACTTCCTTTGCCAAACAGCGACGAGACAAGCCGGTCTTCCCCGACTTCGCTCTCAAGCACAAAGGTGGCCTGCTCCCCCGAAACCACGGCGGGAACCAGGATGGCCTCGACTTTGGATTCCTGGCCCGAAGCCTCTTCGGTAAACAGGCCCTGAATCTCAAACACGGTGGATTCACTGGAACCGGCTTCCGAAGCCAGTTCCGCGGACAAAAACCCGGCCCCGGAGATTTCCATGATCTGGCCCAAACGAGCCGTATCGGGCGTCACCGAGTAGACCTCGGGACCCAGTACTTCAAAGACCAGCGCAACCGGGAAGGTCGTGTGGGTTTCAAGCGCCAGATCCGTGGTCCGAAGCTTGACGACCCCCGAAAACTGCCCGGTATCCAGGCCGGTCAGGACTGTACTGAAGAGCACCTGCCCCCGGTCCCGACTGAATTCGTCCACAGAGACCACCGGCAGCTCGCCGTCCACCGGAAAAGACTCCCCGGAATCGGGCACAAACGTCCCCTGAAACACCAGGAAGGCCTCTCCTTCACCCGGCGCCGGAATTCCCTCGCCGCAGATCAACAACAGGTCGTTGAAATGGACCCCCTGGTCCACAACCAATTTTTCGAAAACCAGTGGGACCGTGGAGGAAAACGTGAACGATACGGCGAACGACGAGGAGGTGCGAGCGCCCTCCACCACATAAACACTGCCGGTCCACTGCGGTGTCAGCAGGGCCACATCCGATTCAGAGACAACAAAGAGCAGGTCGCTTCCCTGCGCCCCGTTCCACTCAAACGAGACCCCTTGGCCCACAAGCACCAGACGGCTTTCGGAACTGTAGGTATCCAGGCCTGCGCCCCGGACCCGCACTCGAGAGCCCGGAACCAACACGGAGGCGGCCTGGATGCCGTCGATGGTCCCGCCATCGGGGACCAAAACATCTTGATCCGGTACACAGCCGCTCCCACTGCACTCTCCGGTCGACGAATCGGACCCGCAGGACCATGCGGAAACCATCAGAAGCGCACAAATGAGGTTTGAGACTCGCATGGTTCCCCTCCACATCGGCCTATTATGGACCTGGCACACAAACCAGTTGAAGATCACCATCGATGTCCGGGACGGCGTCACAGACGTACCCATCGGCCAGGCGGCAAACCGACTCGCTGGCCCAGCAGCTTACGACACAAGCCCCCACACCATCCAGGGGCGTGCAGAACGTCCCAGCCTCACAATCCGCAGCACTTTTGCAGTTGTCCCGAGCACAATACCCTTTGGGCCACGGGATACACGAGCGCTGCCCGCCACACTCAAAAAAGGCCTGACACGCAGCCCCGTTGGCGCCGCTGCCTTTCAGTCCACAGTAGCGTCCCTCATAGAAATACTTACACCCCTCTTCCGGTCGGCAATTGCTGTTGACCGTGCAGGGTGCGCCACACATCGACAGGCCGCCCGACGGGCCCACAACCGGGCAACCGTACGTGGCCGGGCACTCTTGTTTGGTGTTGCAATACGAGTCGCTGCAAATCCCCTGCTTGCAGACGGTTCCCATGGGGCATACCTTGTCGTCCACACACTGAGTGCTGCCCGACCCGGTGACCTCGAGGATGTATTCGCCGAAATCCCCCATGTAACCGAAGACGCGCAAATAGTGTTTCCCGGCTACAGCGTTCCATTCGACCTCTTCGTCCCCCGGAGTTTCGCCCGCCGCTACAATGCTGCCACTGGGCCCGTACACCACCAGATCCAGATCCGAGTCACCGGCCGCCAGCACCAGCGATACGGGCTGCGGCGAGGGGACGTTGAACACGAAGAAATCGGTGTTGTAGGGACAGATGGACCCCTCTCCCAACCCGGGGAAGTCCAGGGTCCTGGCTTGGGCCTCGCTATCGTCGTTTTCCCCTGCATCGTCCACACAACAGGTCTGGGTACTTGTGGTCAACGTCAGGGTGTAGGCACCTACGCCGCCATCAAACCCAACCACTTCGGCCACCAGGGTGGCCTGTTGCGACACGCAGAGGGGGATGGATTCTTCGGTTCCGTCATGGGCGCTGACGGCCACGATGCTTCCGGAAGCATCCAACAATCTTAAGTCCAAGTCGCCGGTCTTGGGGCTGGCCGGCGCCAAATCCAGAACAAGTTGAGTGTCCGCCGGCACGTCGATGGCAAAGAAGTCCTGGTCCTGGGCACACAGCGTCGCTTGAATGGCGCCCTTGGCCACGTTGGCAGCGGTCTGGGCGCTCTCGTTGGCTTCGTAGGCATCGGCCAGACACGGGTCCACGGCCCCCGGGTCAAACTCGGGGCATTGGGTGCCAAGACTGCCACAACTCTGCTGGACGCCGCCCTCGATGGAGGTAGCCGGGGTACATGTCAGCCCACCGGAACAGCCGCTGGCACCACACTTGTCCAGGCAAACCCCACCAAATGGCGTGATTGCAAACAAAGAAGTATCACAATCCGACGAGAAGTCGCACATCGAGCACAACTGCGCCTTCTGGCCGCTGGAACTGCTTCCCAGCGCAATAAACCGCAGGACCGACGAATCGGTGCGATGGTCGCAGGCGGTACCGCTGGGGTCATCGTTGTCCGTGGCAGAGACGACGACGTAAACGATTCGCTCTTCGCCTTCGGCCAGGCCCAGAGACGGGATGCGAGCAAAAAAGCTTCCTGACTGCTCCGATGCTGGAATCACCTGGAATTCCGATAGGTTCGGGGATTCCAGATTCTCTTGTTCTTCGGTGGTCCAATACAAAACGGGGGCATCACGCAGCCCCTGGTCGTCGGTAGCCGTGAAGGCCACTTCATAGCCCGCCTGATTGCCCACTTTTTCGCCCTTCTTGGGGCTTTTGAAAGCCACGGCCGGAGGATCCCCCGGGCATCCTTCTTTGGCCCCTCGCCGCAAGACAATCAGATAGGTGTGGGTGGTGGGTTCGTGCTGCCCATCGTTGGCCTGGAATACCAGCGGCCAGCGGTCCGAAGCATTCAACTGGTCCGGCGAGGGATGCCAATCGAGGTGCGCCGATTTGGGGCCCGTGACAATCCATTCGGCGCCGGCGGGCAACCCCTGGGCAACCTCCAGAGTTACGTCCGTAGAGTCGTCGTCTCGAACCTCGATGTCCACGGCCACCAGCGGGTCCTGGGCCATGTCAAAGGCTCCTCCTGCCCCCGGGCGCAAAAACACCGGGGCCGAACCCGCAGCAGGAACTACTTTTACCCGCAGAACCTGCTGGCCCGAACCCAAGCTGGACTTCATGGTGATGACAAACTCGTGCTCCCCAACATGGCTGGAGAGGGGCGCATATTTGAACTCACCGCCTGCGGGTGAAGAGACCACCTGGACACATCGATCCAGGCCCGACAGGCTGGGGCCGCTGTAGGTAAACGTCAGCGGGACACCGGCGGGATTGTCCACACCAAGAGGCACGGTCAGCGTCTCGTTGACCGCAATTTCCTGTCGCTCCAAAGGAAGCAGGACCGGGGCGCTGGCCTTTTGGGATTCGGTGGAACAGGCCGCTGCCAGGGGCAGGGCCAGAAGCATCAGCAGGGTCCAGGGGAACATAAGCCGGCGCATCGATTCCATAAGGCCTCCCAGGGCGGCCGGCCCACGGAGCGGAAACGAAGACCGGCCCTACTTCGTGCAATTCGGTTCAGGCACCGCTCGACTCACATCACCACCGACTACTGGATCACCACGGCTTCCAGCGACCAGGAGTTCAGCGTGCCTGCGTCGAGGTTGTTGTGATCGATCACTTCCAGGATCCAAGACCCGTTGACCTGCTGGCCCACGAAGTCCGGAAGATCAAAGGTGGCAACCAGATTGTCCTGGTCCTCGCCCTCTTGGTCAGCGATGGTTACCACGGTACCGCTGGGCCCCATCAGCGTGACCGTCAGATCCCCACGATAGGGATGCGAAATATCGATGCCCAGCTTGAGGCTCTTAATCTTGCCTTCTTCGGCAAACACGATCTCGCTCAAGTCGCCGTTTTTGTTGCCGTCGGGAATGGCCATGTCAGTCAGGTTTTCGTGGAAATAGGTTTCGACGGTGGCGCAGTCGGGATGCTCGGCACAAGCAGCCTTCTGGCAGTCCACGGCTTCGCCATTGGCACCGCACTCTTCCACGGGAATGTCGGCCTCAGCGGCCACTTCGACGGCCCAGGCAATCAACTTGCCGGCATCGCCACTGGCCTTGTCCGCCATTTCCAGCGTCCAGGTCCCCTTTGCAACCACGCCAATCAGCGCATCCGCCTTGTAGGTCTTCTTGATGTTGTCTTCGCTGCCGCCCTGCTTGTCGTGCAGCACCACTCGCTGCCCGTTGGGCCCAATCACGGCCACCACCAGGTCCC
>CAYTWV010000357.1:0-1149 GCA_964442235.1 uncultured Myxococcales bacterium
CAGGAGTCGCATGGTATCCCTGTCTGCCCGCCCCCCATACTTGCCGAAATCCTCTTCGTAGGTTTGCAGGACGGCCTGCTTCACTTCCTCCGCCGCGCGATAGGAGCCTGTCTGATGCCAAGAAGCCTGGGCAGCCGGCAACCCTCCCACAGCCATGAACGCCCTGAGATGTTGGTTCAATCTCTCGTGTATGGGCAGGGGCACTTCATGGCGGGGATCAAGAGTCCGCAAGAACTCCAGCAGTTTCTGCTGCCCCCCTGCCAGCAGAGACTCCTCAAAGGTCATGGGCCCCATGTGCATGTACTCCAGCCGCCCCACGGGCACCGAGTACTGCGCCGACTCGAATGCAAACTCCAGTAAAGACCCGGCCGCTATCACATGCAGTTCAGGAATCACTTCATACAGGTATCTTAGCGCCACTAGAGCTTGCGGGGCGGCTTGGATCTCATCCAAAAACAGAAGGGTCTCCCCCGGCTGTATGTCCCGACCCAAATACAGCTCAAGCCGTTGAAGCAACTGCCTGGGCTCCGGTGACTCAAACAGTCGGGCCGCCTCCCTGTCCATCTCGAAATTGAGTTCAACAAACTGCGGAAAGAGTGCTCCAAATTGTCTGATGAGGTAGGACTTGCCGACCTGCCGAGCCCCACGCACCACCAGGGGCTTTCGTCCTGCTTTCCCCTTCCATTCTTTCAAGTACTCCATCGCCAGCCGTTCCATTGGCGCGCACCTCGCGAAAATCCAAGGTGATTATCGCAACAAGAGCGCGAAAATCCAAGGTACTTTTTGCATCTGCGTCGCGAAAATCCAAGGTAACTCTTGCTCATTCCAACCGGGCCGCGGCCCCACCGCAATCGCGTTGTCGCACGGCGACCCTTTCGGGGGGGACCGGCCCAAGCCGCAGGCGAGGGCCAGTGGGGCCGTCGCCATCACCCGGGCGCACCGTTGTCCCCCCGCCCCAACCGTTAGATTTTCGTTAGGACATCGATTTCCCTCGACAACACGTGCGGCCAGCCGGCAGCGTGCCCCATCATCCTGGAGGTTCTTGCCCAATGAACTGGACCGAACTCCTCTATCAGTACGGGCTCGGCGGCCTGTTCTTCTTCGTCACTCTGTTCCTCACCCTGAGATTCCGGGCCGCAGAGATGTCCC
>CAYTWV010000357.1:1159-5141 GCA_964442235.1 uncultured Myxococcales bacterium
GGTCTCGCTTGGAGGGTTCTTTCTTTACCTTCTGCTCAATAGCGCCTGGATTCTGGCTGTTTCCCCATAAGCGAGGCGACAATGTCATATGGCCAACCAATTGACTTTATTATAGTTATTGTCTATTTTGTCGCCATACTTGCCTTTGGTGCGATGTTTGGCTCTAAAAACAAGACAACAAAGGAATACTTCTTCTCCGGCAGACGCTTTTCCTGGTGGCTTATCGCTGCTTCATGTATCGCTACCGTTGTGGGAAGCTATTCATTTATTAAATATTCTGCCGCAGGATTTAGCTTTGGCCTCTCGTCCTCAATGACCTATCTTAACGACTGGTTTCTGATTCCCCTCTTCATGTTTGGCTGGATGCCCATCATCTACTTCAGTCGTGTCCAGTCCATCCCCGAGTACTTCGAGCGGCGCTTTAACCGCTCGGTGCGCTACATCGCCATGGTCTTTATCCTGGTCTATCTGGTGGGCTACATCGGCATCAACCTCTACACGTTGGGAGTCGCGCTCAACGCCATCATGCCATCCCTGACTACCTTCGAGTGGGCCTGCCTGATTGCCGGTGTGACCGCCGTCTATGTTACCTTCGGAGGGCAAACTGCCGTCATCATGACCGACCTGGTTCAAGGCGCAATGTTCGTGGCCGCCGGGCTTGTTCTTTTTGGTCTTGGAATCTGGTACCTGGGCCAGAATAACGGCCAAGGGCTTTCCGGCTGGGGGGCCTTCTGGCATGGCCTGCCCACCGAGCACCGCCTTCCCTTCTCCGGCCTTGTGGAACCGGCCGATTTCCCCATGGCTGGCATCTTCTGGCAAGACGTCTTTGGTTCCTCGATGTTTTTCTACTTTGCCAACCAAGGCCTGATCATGCGTTTCATGGCGGTCAAGAGCATGAACGAGGGCCGAAAGGCCATCGTTGTCGTCGCCCTTGTTCTGATGCCGCTTGCCGTTCTGGCGGTTGGAAACGCAGGTTGGGTTGGGCGCTCCCTGGCCACCTTCGGCCTCATCCCCGCAGACACAGATCCAAATACAGTCTTTATGGCCGTCACCGAACTGGTCACAACACCCGGCGTCTTTGGACTTATCCTTGCGGCCCTCATCGCTGCGCTGATGAGCACCGTCGATACGCTCATTAACTCGGTAGCTGCAATCGCCGTAAATGACATCTACAAGCCGCTTATCGCTTCCAACAAGCCCGACAAGCACTACCTGCGAGTTGCGCAAGTCCGTTCAGTGGTATTCACCTTGGCGGGGGTCCTGCTGGTTCCCCTCTTCATGAGTTTTGAGTCCATCTATGTTGCGCACGGCTCCTTCACCGCCGCAATCAGCCCACCGATGATCGTGGTGGTCATCTTAGGTATCCTCTGGCGCCGCTTCTCAACCGCCGGAGCAGTCGCCACCCTGGTCGCAGGCGGCGCTGCCGTACTACTGTCTCTGTGGTATCCGTCGGTCATCGACCCGCTGGCCTGGCTGCACGGCATGGAGCCAGGCCAAGGTTACAACTACCTTCGATCACTTTATGGCATACTCGCTTGTTCCGCTGCCGGCATCGGCGCATCTATTGTTTGGCCCAACAAGAACCCCGAGAAACTGCGCGGCCTTTGGATTGGCGCAGTCCATGAGGCAAAACGCCTGTTCAAAGGTTCCGAACCCAATGAAGCAGCGCCTGTCACCAAAGTCCGACTGACTCTTGTGGAGGGTCTGGACTCCGGACATGACCTGGATGCCACCCCTGACATCGTCTTTAGCGCGGCCGACGCCGTACTCCTGAACGCTAACCACGGCGATATGGTGTATGTGGCGGATCGCCGCTGGTGGTTGGGAGGCCTGCACTCCCTGCACGGCCGGCTTTCGGTCCAGTCCATTCCCGAAGGCACCGTGATTATCCCCAAGGACCACCTCCCCGTCTCCGGCCTCCACCCCGGCCGCATCGTTATCGCCGAACGAATCATGTAAGCCCCTCTCGCTTTACAACCCTCCCCCCACTGACTACCATGGCCCCCATGAACCAGGAATCGCCACCACCTCAGGCCCTGCCCCCACTTCGCCCATGGTACAAACGCTGGCGAGTCTGGCTGACGACCTCCCTGGTCACAGCCACCCTGCTTGCCCTGCTGCCCCTGATCCTGATGGTTACCTACGGCAAATCCGACCATCGCCAACCCGCCGACGCCATCGTCGTGTTCGGTGCGGCCGTCTGGCCGGGCAATCGCCCCTCTCAGGCTCTTCGGGATCGGGTCATGACCGGCGTCGAACTTTATCATCTGGGACTGGCCAAGACCCTGATTCTAAGCGGTGGCCCCAGCGACACCCCCGATCTGCTGCACGAAACCGTGGTAATGCGCGATCTGGCCCTGGAAGCCGGTGTGCCAGACAGCGCTATCATCATGGATGCCCTTGGAGTCAACACACATCTGTCCGTACTCAGCACCCAGCAAATCTGTGCCAATCGGGGGTTCAAGACCCTGCTGGCCGTGAGCCACTTCTATCACCTCCCCCGCATTACACTGGACTATGGGCGCACGGATTTGACGGTATTCACCGTGCCCGCACAAGAATCCCAAGTGCTTCTGAAGCTTCCCTATTTTATGGCCAGGGAAGTCGCTGCCTGGTGGTTCTATCTGCTTCGGCCTGTCTGGAGCTGACCGTGAAACCAGACTCGCTTCGGCAAACCTCCTTACGGAGCTGACTATGTCCATTCTCGGCCAACTTCTGCCTCTTGCCCTTACACTGCTGACCCTGAATAACGCAGCGGACAACCTCCGCCCCGGGGATCTGCTTTTTCAGGACCTGGATTGCGGCGGTCTGTGCACAGCCATCGAGACGGTCACCCAAGGCGTTTGCGGCGCGCAGTTCAGCCATGTGGGCATGGTAGCCAAGGTCACCGACGGTAAGGTCACCGTGGTCGAGGCCATCGGACCGGGCGTCATTCTGACCTCGCTGGACCAATTCCTGGCTCGTTCAGCCGACAAAAACGGCCGTCCCAAGGTCTTGGTCGGACGCATGAACCTGCCTCAGGCCCAGATTGCCCAGGCCGTGAACAATGCGGTGGCCATGGATGGCATCCCCTATGACGCTGCCTTTTTGCCCGACAACAACTCCCTCTACTGCTCTGAATTGATTTACGAGGCCTTTCGTTTCGCCCCTACCGGGGCTTCGTTGTTCGGCCTGGAACCCATGACCTTTCGGGACCCCGCCACCTCGGCCTTTTTCCCCCAGTGGGTGGCCTATTACGCCGAGTTGGGCATTCCCATCCCCCAGGAGACACTTGGATTGAACCCGGGCGGGGTCTCTCGCTCCCCGCTGGTGCAGCTTGTGGCAGCATTTGGCCGTCCCGACGGGATAACGCCCGGATGCAATTCGGGACTCGACGCCGCCCTACCCTGAACGTACAATACGCCCATTAAAAGGAGGCCCCATGCTACGGCCGTCATCTCTTTTCTTCGGGCCCGGACTGCTGGCGATTTTGCACATTGCCACCGGATGCATGAATGCCAACGTGGATGCCGATATCCCAACCCCTCCGGACATGAGCACACTTGTCCAGACCTACACGCTTCCTTCGGCGCCCTTCTCGCAGGATACCATCGAGGATCTGCTCCAAGAGGCCCAGCAGACGTTCCAGAAATTCGAGTCCTTCGGTGGGTTTGCCCCACTGACCGAAGCTCTGTTTGGAAAGGACGAAAACACCGAGTCGGCGCTGCACGCACTGCTTGCTGACGCCGACCTGGAGTCTGCCCGACTGGCCCTGACCAGCCTTGGCGCTGCCCCCACCGAGACCACGCTCTATCCTGTGGACGTGGGCGGACAGGACGTCCAGGGCGATGGGTATCTGGAAATCGAGCGCACCTGCGCCGGTTGGAGCGCCACCCCAACGCCGGACAAAGAGGCCAACGGCTCGGTTAGACTGACGTTGGTCTTCCATGATACGGGCATCGAGGCCGTAGTGTGGGGAAAGGCCAATAAATGTCGCTATTTG
>CAYTWV010000358.1:0-5135 GCA_964442235.1 uncultured Myxococcales bacterium
CGTCTTCCTGTATAACGCCTTGGGAATTGCGGTCCGGGCCGAGCTGCTGGACGACAATCTGGATGCCGAAACGCAGGGTGATGAACTGCAGATTTCGGGAACCCTTACGGCCTATCTTCGGGGCGAAGACGTCAAACTTCAGGTGGAATACACCCACCGCGAAGAGTTGCACGGCATAAGCCTGGAGAACGACACGGTCATGGGCGGCGTGCAATTGCTCTTCTAGGGCTGGGAGGCGGTCATGAACCGACAGATGTGGTGGAACAGGCGAATTCTGTGCCTGACTGCGCTGGCCGTTGGCCTGGGTGCGGTGGGCTGCAATGACTATACCCCCGACGAGCCCGGAGCTGGCCCTGCCCAGCGCCTGCTGGTCGCCAAACAAGTCGAAACGGAAGCCGAACTGATCGGCGGGCCCTCGGCCCGTGGTGCGTTGGGCGACTTCCTGATTCAGAACGACAAGGTGCGTTTTATCATCGGCGGCAAGCGCCAGACCTACATGGGTGGCGTATTCGGCGGCACACTGCTGGATGCAGACCGTGTCCGAAGTCGCTCCGACCAGCGCTACGGCCTGGGCTGGGATGCCTTCTCCGAGACCTTCCCGCTGGTGAATCTGCTGATTACCAATCCCAACCTGCCCGGAAGCAATCTGGCCGCAGGCGAGCAGGGGTTGCAACTGGTGGCCGTGCCTTCGGGCATCGAGGTCATCAAAGACGGCAGTGATGGCGAGGCCATTGTCCGGGTAACCGGCCGTGTGGGCTACATCTTCGAGATGCTGAAGTTCTTGAACAAAGACTTCCTGTTGGGAATGCTTTCACAGCCCATTTCCCTTGGCGGCTTGAAGCTTCCCATTGATAAGTTGTTGAAGGATTTCTTGAAGGTGAATGTGTATGCATTGATTAACCGCCTTCAGCTCGACTTCCTGTTTGTCAACGACTACATCCTGCGCACGGGCGACAGCTATCTTACGCTGCGCACCACTGTGACCACGGCACCTCCGTCGGCCAAATCCATGGAGAATTGCCCGGAGATGGAGTGCGATTTGCAGTGTGAGCACGGGTACGCTCTGCAAGAGATCACCTACAGCCTGGATCCCGAGAAGCCCACGTGCAACCCGGCCAAGGCGTTGTGTGGATTGGCCATGTGCCCCGTTTGTGCCTGTGCCGAGGCGGGCAAGGAGATGGCCACGCTGAACGAAAGTGAAGACATCTTCAAGATCATGCTGGGCGACTTGGGTCCCTGGCGTGAGCCCAGTTGGAAGGGCGGAATCCTGGGTGGCGACTTCCTGTTCATGGGAAGCGACGTCGAGCTGTTTACGCCGGGTCTTGGTTTTAACGAACAGCCCAAAGTTTTCAACAATCTGTGGCAGGGTGTGCCCACGTTGGCCAGTCCACTGATCTTCCCGTGGATTGCTGCAGCGGGCAAGAACGTCAGCTACGGCTGGGTCACAAAGAACCCCGACCGGAAAGAGGGCCTGGATTGCCCCGAGTGGCGGGTTGCGGTCACGTTTATCGATTACCCGCAGGAAGCCGAGGTCATCAACATTCTGGTCTCGAAGCTGGGCCTTTCCCAAGGTGAAGCGGAAGCCAAAGTCCGTCAGGCCATCGTGGACCGACGTCCCATGTTCCTGAAAGACGGCATTGCTGCCGGCAAGGGCGATTTGGCAGCATGGAAGGCTTCGGAACTGGAGAAGGCCGTGCTGGACGGTGTGGCCCCGGATCCCGAAGACGAGAAGAAGACGGTGGCCATAGAAGTGCCGCTAAAGGGGTTGTTCCCCAAAGAAGTGAAGCTGGACCTGATTCCGGCCGTGGAGTGCCAGTCGGCCAAATTGCTGATTCCGCTTTTCAGCAGTTCGGCCACGGCGGTCATGACCCACAAGTCTCCCTCCTCTTTGGATGTCGTGGACGGAGTTCCGGTGGATTCCCGGCGAACGTACTCGTTCGAGCGGTACTTCGTGGTGGGTGAAGGCGACGTGGCCTCGGTCCTGGATACGGTTTATGCCCTGCAGGGCGAAACGACCGGTCGGGTCAAGGGTGCGGTGGTCTTCGAGGGCAGCATGAGCCCCGTGACCCACGCATCGGTGCTGGTCATCAAGGACCCACGAACCGATCCCAATGCCGCCCCTTATGCGACCTACGACGAGCTGGTTGCCGCTTGTAAGACGGCATTCGGCGATTCGGGGTTTGTCTCTCAGATGCAGTCCGACATGGGGCTGGACGAGGAACTGGACGGCGACTTCAGCGGGCCGCTGTTGCCCGGGAACTATTTCCTGGTTCCTTTTGTGGCTGCGGGCGGACCGGGTAAACCGGTGCCCATCCAGGTGACGGCCAACGAGACCACCAAGGCGCTTGTCGCCGTTCCTCAGGAAGGGGCCGTCTATTACCGCATCCAGGATCAGGGCGGAAAGCCCGTTCCCGGCAGAATCACCTTCATCCGCCTGGGTGCGGACGGTGAACCGCTTCGATGGGAAGGTGCCAGTTACCCCGAACTGGGCGGCAAGGGAATCGATCACGGAATCCAGAAACTGGTTCACACGACCAAGGGCGAGGGGACCGTCGAACTTCCTGCCGGCGACTATGAAGTGTTTGTCTCACGAGGTTTTGAGTTCAGCGTGTGGCACCAGAAGCCCTTCAAGGTCGAAGCCGGACGGAAAGCGAGCCTTTCTGCATATGTGGTCCACGAGTTGAATACGGATGGTTGGGTTTCCGCAGACCTGCATGACCATACCATTACGAGTATCGACGCTGGAATTGAAATCCAGGATCGCCTGGCGGCCGCCATCTCCGAAGGGGTGGAGTACATGGCCTCTACGGACCACGACTACGTGACCTATTACGAGTCATTCGTGAATTTCCTGGGCATCAATAAGTGGATTAAAGCGGATGCCGGTATTGAAACCACCACGTTGGAAATGGGGCACTTCAACGCCTTCCCGCTGGACTACAACGACAGGAATATTCCTGTCCATGGTGCGCCGGCCTGGTACGGTTCCACCATGCCCGAGATTTTTGCCAAATTGCGGGCCATGGCAGCGCCAGGGTTTAGTCCGGATGAAGTGGTGATTCAGGTGAACCACCCCGAAGACGGCCAGATGGCCTATTTTGGCCAGATGGGGATGACCTCGTACGACTTGCAGCGCAAGACGCCCGGGATGAACCAGTGTAATCCCATGAGCGAGATCATTTCGTGCGATTTCGACGCCATGGAACTCTTCAACGAGAAGCGGTTTGAGTTGCTGCGCACGCCCACCATTGCGGAGACCCACTGGTACAACGAGTGTGTGACGCAGATCTATCAGGCGGGCGATCCCAAGCTGTTTAAGGTCAACGCCACCAAGCCGGAAGAGTCTGTTTGCGGAGGCCTCCAGCTTCCGCCCTCTTCGCAGTGTGCAACCATCGAGGAAACTGCCAAGGCTTCGACGGCTGTGGAGATGGAGCGGGCTCGGTTGATGACCTTGCGGGACCAGTGCCGATGGCGTGCCGACTTCCGGCGCGACATGGAAACGGCGTCAAATCTGGACATTCTTTCGGCCAAGAGGCTGGCTTTGGACGCCATCAAGTTGATGGCCGTGAAGTTCATGATTGACCGGCTTCCCGAAGAGCAGGATGCCTTTTTTGCGACCACGGCCACTACCGACCTGGGCTGTGACTATGAAAAGGCCATGGAAGGCTGCACGCCCATCTTGGGCGAAGAGGGCAAGCCCGTTGCCGGGTGTAATGACGTGGAGTGTGTGATCGGCCAGTGTGTTTGCGCCAACCATCCCGAGTGTTGTTTGGACCCCGAAGAAGTCGGCGAAAACGAAGTCGTCGGGACCGGCTGGAATGATGCCTGTGCGACTGCTGCGGCGACCGAATGTTACGGTTGTGGTCTTCGCCCCTGCACCTCACAGCAGCAGGTATGGGATGATTGGTTCGCTCTGCTGAACTATGGCTTCAACGTAACGGGTGTGGGCAATTCGGATACCCACAGCACCAGCAAAGAGTCGGGCCAACCCAGGAACTACGTGGTCAGCAGCACCGATGACCCTTACGCCGTCGATGTGCACGAACTGATGCGCAACATCAAGGCCCACAAGCTTATCTTCACCACCGGTCCCTTTGCCCGGTTCAGCATTGGAACCGCTGGCGTTGGCGAAACTCTGGCCAAACCCGCGGGCACCACGCTTCCCGTGCGTGTGCGGGTCGAGACCCCCTCGTGGACCGGCGTGGACCACATCGAACTGCACCGTAACGGCAAACTGGAGAAGATTATCCGCATCGACCCCAAGAAAGAGGAGATCGTGGACTTCGACCAGGTCATCGACATGCCCATGCCCACGCAGGATAGCTGGTACGTGTTGATTGTGTACGGTCTGGGATCTGAATACCACATGTCGCCCATCTATAAGCGGGCGCCCTGGGGCCAGATGCTGGTCTCGACGATCATTGCCATGGGTGGCAAGTCGATTCTGCTCTCATTCAGCGGGCTGCTGGCCGAAGTGGGACCCATTCTGAGTGGTCTGGGGATGAGCCTGGAGGGCCTGTTGGCCAGCGCCCTGGGTTCCGAGGAGCTGCCCGACGTGTTCAGTATGATGCCGCTTCTGGTCACGAACCCCATCTGGGTTGACCTGAAGGGGGATGGTTTTGAGCCGGTGAATGGCGTCGACGCCAACAAGGACGGCCAGTGGGATCTGCCGCCGTTCTGTTCAGTGCCTTGTGAGCCTGTTGAACTGACCGAAAGTGATGCGGGGTATCCGGGCTTTGGTCAGTCTACGTGCGGCATCAATCAAATCTGCCGCCCCGACAGCGACGGTGCTGCCACCGGCCTTTGTGTGGTCCCCATTCCAGCAGGTTGTGTCGGAAAACAAACCGCAAATTAGTACCAATCGGCTTTGGCGGCCACCTGGCGCGTCTGTGCCACCTGGTGCGTCTGTGCCACCTGGTGCATCTGTGCCACCTGGTGCGTCTGTGCCACCTGGTGCGTCTGTGCCACGACCGTAAGGGAGTGGGCAAAACGACCCGCGGCCAAAAGGCACCCACTCCCTTACGGTCGTGGCACTGATTAGTCCCCCATAGGCTTCGCCTACCCGCATGGCATCAATCGACGCGCCCACTCCCTCACGGCCTGTCCCGAGCAACGTCGAGGGGTCGTGGCACAGA
>CAYTWV010000359.1:0-5132 GCA_964442235.1 uncultured Myxococcales bacterium
TTGCATTCTCCGGGATCACCGTCGAGGGTCTGGTGGACCAGGAGGCTCCCTACAACACAAGTGGGGGGTGGTTAGTGGCCTACAACGGGAATTGGGACTATGATGCGTGGCTGCCGGAATCTACGGGTACCATTGGGGGTTCAGTCCAACCACTGGTTCCGCGGAATCGAGCAGTGACCGGGCGTCCGCAAACATCGGAGGCCTGGTCGAATCCGCCGCCTCGAAACCCGATGCGCCCCGAAGAGTGGCGTCTGTGGAGAGAGGCGACCTTGAGGAGCGGCCATCACTAGGCGCCCATTATTTGGAGGTACACATGGGGTTCTCCCTGATTCTTGGGTTGTTGCTTTCCGCTTTACTCTCTGCCCCTCCCCCTACTAAGCCCAACGATAAGGTCCAGATCCGGGTTAGCGGGCTGCCGCTGACTTCGTATCTATCCGGGGCCAAAGCCATTCCCGCCGTGATGGTGGAGAAATCGGGCAAGACCGAGCGATACGTTTTGGGGTCACTTCGACTGGAGCTTCGCGACAAGACGCTGTACTGGGGTCAGGACTGGCCTCTGGCGTTTCTGTCGGGAGGCACCCGAGTGGACAAAGGGTGGGTTTTTGTGGCCAGTGACGGGGCCTTTTTTGCGGCCGACACATTCTTGTCGCCGCTTCGCAGACTGGGTCAGATCGACTCTCGGTTCAGGTTGTCCAATTCCAGAGGCAGAGCCGTAGCTATCGACGAGAATGGCGGTCTTTGGACCACCCTGGGAGGCAAAGGTCCCGCCAAGGTGAAGTCCCTGGCCGACCATAACGTGCTTGAGGCCACGTTCTCGGATGCCAAAATGGGCTTTGCGTTGGTGGCGCCCGGTCGCACGCTCTACACCGACAACGGAGGCAAATCATGGGTGGAATTGGACCTTGGAGACAATGCCACCTTTGCCGTGGGTCTGGATAGGGGCCGACTGATGCTGGACACGCTGGATGGACGTCTGGTGCTGAACGAGGCATCGGAACTGGTCCCGGAACCCAATCCCGAAAAACCCGAAAGCTCGTCCTTGAATCGGGCACGGGTGGAACGCTCTCTTCCCAAGCGTTATCCCGAGCTACTGGCCCATCTGCCGGCACTGGCTGATGGCCGACGAGTTGAGGTGGCCGGCCGCCACATTCGCTTCAAGGATCCCAAAACGGCCCAAGTGGTCGAGACGTTGAAAGATGCGCTTCCCGGCGGCTCGACGACGCCGTGTCAGGCCACTCAGTTTCGCGGTGGAATTGCGTTTCTCTGCCCATCGGACCAGGCTCCCCAGCTTTCTGTCTGGTTCACGTCGGATGGGAAGAAGGTCTCTCGACTGGTGGACCTGTACGGCGACGTGGATTCCGTCGTGATTGCCGAAGATGGCCAGGGGCTGGTATTTCGGGGCTTCGAAGGCTGTCTTCCAGGGACAAAAGAGGGCACGGCTGAACAACTGTGTGCACTGCTTCCGGGCGCCACCGAGGTGACTCCCATCCCCTACACGCTGCCCATGGATGCGGATATCGATGGCATGGCTGGGAACACCGTTCTGGTTTACAGAGGCAACGGTACCGGCGAGGCAGCGGCCCACGTGCTGGTCAACGGCAAGAGTGCCGCACACAGCCTGGTGGACCTGCGCGAGGCGGGTCGGGAAGAGTCTCTGACCGAAGCTCATATTGCATCCGACGGTCTTGTCTATGTGCTGGTCCGGGAAGTCGTGCGGACCAAGGGGGAAAAAGAACCTCGGGTGGGTCGCCTGTTACGAGTTCTGATTACCGATGCCAAAGGTGCCGTGAAGATCCTGCAGGTGCCGGCCAATTGTATGGATCTGGCCTTTTTGAATCGAGAGCAGGCGTTGGCCATTGGGGCCACGGCCTCGGATCTGTGGTGGAGCAGTGATGCTGGGAAAAGCTGGCAGGCGCTGGGCCTTCCCGTCGATGGCGATGCATCCACATCCTTCTCACACCCGTGGATGGCCAGCGCCGTGGCCCCCATGTCGCCGCCCGAGAGCACATTCGGGCCCATGTTACGCTGCCCCAATCCCAAGACCTGTTATGCGGAAATGGCCCAGAACCGCTGGCTGATTCAGGTTCTGCCGGCTCCGACGGGAAAACCCAACAAAGGGGAAGCCGTGGCCCAGGTCCAGGGGATTCCCTACGAGGACACTCTGGTCGCTGCCAAGAAGCGCAAGTCGGCCCTGGCGGCCCCCGCTCTGGCAACGGGCAAACCTGGCGATGTGGATGCACGTTGGCTGGCCTTGACGTGTGAACCAGCCTCCGCTGACCTGCTGGCAAACTGGACATACGAACAGGCCAACCCCGAGTCCCCGGTTGCCATTCAGCCTAAACCCTTCGGAGGTGTAGAAGCCGGCTTGGAGTTCACGGTCAACCTCCAGGGCGACCCCCGCTTCAGGGTCTATTGGAATTACGCACGTAAGAAGCACACATACTCCACCTCTTCCAAACAATCCGGCCCCCCCTGGGAGGATTGGCTCAAACCCAACATACATCGCTGGCAAGACAAGACGCCGGCCACATACAGCATTTTGGGTGGAAGCGAAGGGGCGCTGTGGCTGGAGCGTTGCACGCAAGACGGTTGTCGCCAATTGGCCGTGCCTTCGGATGGGATTCCCGCGTGGCTTCCTGTCTGGAAGGCAGCGGATAGACCGCTTCCCTTGGCGGAACTGGCCTTTGACACCGATGGTTCGGGTTACGTCCATCTGACAGCCCCCTCGGATCTGGTCGCGGCTGCCGATGTCCATGTGCTGATGCGTATTGCTCCCGATGGCTCGCTGGCCCAACGCAGGGTGGTCCTGCTGGCCAAATGGGACCTGAAGGAAGTTCACTTGGGCAGGCTGGACGGCACTTACGGTCTGCTTGCCGCATCGTGGGGAAGCAGCGAGCCGGGGTTCCAGTTCTTTGCTTTGGGGCAGGAGAACGACAGTTCCCCGCCCCTGCCCAGCGCTCGTGTTAATACCTCTTGCCCCCCGAAATCAGAGACTGGAACCTCCTATTGGGAGCGCTCCGAGTATTTGCTTTTCAGCATGAATCTGGCGGATTCGCCCGTCTCGGCGAACCCCGGCGGCCTGGTCCAGTGGTCGCTTGTCGGGCAGTCCTGGTGCGTCTCGGGCCTGGAATTGGGAGCTACGGCTTCCTTGCCTGCCTCCATGGTCATTTCGGGGACCAAGGATCATATGGACAATCCCCCCACCCCCACACGGCAACCCGTCGAAGAACCGCCCGTGGACGAAACGGAGGATACGGACAGCACCGCCCCAGGAGTGGGCCCCTTCCAACCCGGGGAGTTTTCCGGCGAGACCGACTCCTCCGACGATCCTGCGACGATCGCTGAACCGCTGGAGCCTGCCGATTCGGATGACCCGGAAGAGACCGCCGAAGAGACGAGCCAGGATCAGCCCGTGGGCCTGCAGGACCGGCCCGGCGTCACCTTCAAGGACCCCGCCAAAGAGCCCGAACAGGCTGTGCCGGTTAATCTGGCGCTGAAGCTCTATTTTGCTGCGGTGCAGGGGATGTTCACCGGGTATCTGGTGGGTGGCGTCGAGCCGCTGCAACTGCTCTGCACCGTCAAGACAGTCACCGTGGACCACAAGTAGGCCTCTATGTCCGACCTTTTCAACAAAACACCGAATCCCTCGGTCCAGACAGAGACCCCAGTCGTTGACGCCGCCCCCAAAGCGCCTGTGGACGCCACGGAGAGCAGGCCATTGGCCGATCGAGTTCGGCCTGCCTGCCTGGACGAGGTGGTGGGCCAAGAGGATGTTGTGGGTCCCGGCGGCGTACTTCGTGAACTTCTGAAATCGGGCCGGCTGCCTTCGGTGGTTTTCTGGGGCCCACCGGGATGCGGGAAGACCACGCTTGCTTGTCTGCTTGCAGAGGAGGTCAAGGCCCGCTTCGTGCCCTTTTCTGCCGTCCTGGGCGGTGTCGCCGAAGTCCGAAAGATCATCGCACTGGCCGACGAAACCTTGGTTGAGACGGGGCAACAGACGCTGCTGTTTGTGGACGAAATCCACCGATTTTCCAAGTCCCAGCAGGATGCGTTCCTGCCCCACGTGGAACGCGGAACGGTGCTGCTGGTGGGCGCCACCACGGAAAACCCCTCGTTTTACGTGAACGCCGCACTGCTTTCCCGAACCACCGTTGTTCGACTGGAACCCCTGGACAAAACGGGCGTGGTCGTGGTCCTGCGCCGGGCGCTGGCCCATCCCCAGGGGCTGGTTGGGGTGCAGGCCGACGACGAGGCCTTGGAGTTCATCGCGGAATTGGCCGACGGGGATGCACGAAGAAGCCTGAACCTGCTGGAGCAGGCTTCGTGGGTCTCCAATCGTCGTAAAGCCGCAATCAGCGTCTCGCTGCTGGTTCAGATGTTCAAAAGGCAGCCCCTGCGCCACGATAAAAGCGGAGATGCACACTACGACCTGGTTTCCGCCTTTATCAAGAGCCTGCGAGGCAGTAATCCCGACGCGGCGCTGTATTGGCTGGCCCGCCTGCTGGAAGCCGGCGAGGACCCGTTGTTCCTGGCCAGACGGATGCTGATCTTTGCTTCGGAAGATGTGGGAAATGCGGACCCCAGGGCCCTGCAGGTAGCCGGGGCCGTCGTGGACGCCCTACGCTTTCTGGGCATGCCCGAGGGACGGATTCCCCTGGCACAAGGCGTGACCTATCTGGCCACCGCCCCCAAGAGCAATGCCAGCTACCTCGCCTTGAATGAAGCCATGGCCGACATGCAACGCCATGGTTCCGCATCGGTGCCCCTGCATCTGCGAAACGCCCCTACTCAACTTATGGCCGAGATGGGGGCGGGCAAAGAGTATCTTTACCCCCACGACTTCCCCGGTGGGTATGTGAACCAGCAGTACTTCCCGGCAGGAATGGGCGAGCCAACGTATTATCGGCCCAAAACCACCGGCTATGAGAAGCACCTCTGCGAACTGATGGAGTGGCGCCGCAAACTGGTCATGCCGCCCAAAGGCGGGGAGGATCAATGAGCCGACTTTGGAACACCTGGCCCGGCCATACACTATTTGCCTTGGGTGCCGTACTGACGCTTGGGGCGGGCATTCCCAGCGCCGAAGCACACGGGCACCATGCGGGGCACGCCGATTTGACCCTTGGAGCGGA
>CAYTWV010000360.1:0-5123 GCA_964442235.1 uncultured Myxococcales bacterium
AACGCGAGGCGGAAGCGAATGAGCGGCAGAGGCAGCGGGAGGAGGAGGCCGGGAGGGCGGCGAAGCGGGAAGCCAAAGCTCAAGCGACCCTGGCTCAAGGCCGCCAGGAGATGAAGGCGGGGCGTTACGAAAAGGCGATCGCATTGCTGAGTCAGGCCAAGGAGGAAGGCGCTGATTCTGCGGCGGTCGATGGGATGGTTCGAGAGTGTTATGACAGCATTGCAAGCGGGGAATTGCGAACTCTGGTGGCAAGGGGTGACCGGGCGTTCGAAGAGAAGCGCTGGGCAGAGTGCGTCAAGTTTTTCGAAGAGGCCGCCAAGCTAGGGGACATTGCCTCGGACGAGGAAAGGAAACTGAAGAAGTGCAAGGCAATGCTGGTGTTCTGAAGGGGCTCTTGGGGAATGAGTGTAGTGGAGGCACGAGGCAAGATGGGGAATCGAATTTGGTTTGTACTTCTCGGGATATGGCTGATGGCCGCCTTGCCTGGAACGGCGGCAGCCCAAGTCCAGGATCCTGGTCAGCGGCTGGTCCAGGCAGCCGACTTAGCCCGCCAAGAGCGGTTTGAAGAGGCCATCGAGGTTTGGCTGGCAGTATTGGACCAGCTTACCGGAAGTGATTTGGCCTCTACCCAGATGAAGCTTGGTGTGGCGTTGCAGCAAATGGGGCGCCTGCCCGAATCCTGGCACTACCTGTCACTTTATCACTCGTCAGCTTGGGGCGAGGGGGACGAAGCTGGCATAGAGTGGCTAAGGGAAGTTCAGGATGCGCTCATGCCGACACATGTGAAGATAACTTTGCAGTGCCAACAGCCGAACACCACGCTTGTGCTTTCGAACGAGGGGGTGGGCGGTGCCGCGACTGGGCTGCCTGTGAAAGGGGCCTCTGTGACGTGGTGGTTTTTGCCAGGGAAACACATGTTGCGCGTCGAGGCGCCTGGATATGTCTCGGAGGAAGTGCTCCTGGATGTTCGCTCACAAGGGGATCCTGGCACGAGAACCATTCGCCTGACTGAAGCGGGCCCAAGCGGCGGCCAGGGCACTCCGCCTGCAGACCTTGGCGTGGGCGTCGGTGCGCCGGCGCTCTCGGCGGACTCGGGCGACTCGAGTCGTGCACTGGAATGGACCCTCTTGGGCACCGGGCTGGTGCTTGGAATCGCAGGCGGAATTTTGCATGGCGTGGGCTACTACCGAAACGAAGAGCTTGATTCAAAATACAGCAACGCCCTCAACTATCCCGACGGGGCCGTGGCGAAGTCAGCCTATGACACTGCCTTCGACGAAGACGTGGCGCCTCTGCAAGTCGCTGCCTACATCCTGTACGGAGTTGGGGGTGGAGCGCTGGTTGCGGGCCTACTGGTATGGTCATTCAGTGAATCAGAAGGCGAAGGAGAGGCGGCCGTCCCCGTAATTGTTGCTCCACTGGCGTTGCCCGGGGGAGGAGGGGCTTCGATGGTGTTCGAATGGTAAGGAAGGACTCAATGCGCCAACCCTTGGGACAGGGCACGTCGACTATCGGGCCGCTTATGTTTGCGCTGGTTTGTGGTTTGTGCAGCACTGGATGCATCCAGCGGTACGACCACTTCCATCAGGAAGAAGGTGGACCATCCGATGCGTTGTTCGATGGGAATTCGGACTGGTTTCCGTCGGATGTGTTTGACGACGGCCAGTTGCTCGATACCCGACTGGATTCTGTCTCGCAGGTCGATTCCGAAATTTCGGATTTGGATGACGAGGATGTCGTTCCCTATTGCGGGGACGGGGTGTGCAGTGCGGACGAAAATTGTTTCGGCTGCGAGCCCGATTGTGGCTGTTCCGATGGCCTGGTCTGTTTCCAGAAAGCCTGCTGCAAGGCCAAGGATTGTGCTGCGCTTGGGAAAGAGTGTGGGGAATGGGATGACCAGTGTGGCGGTATTGCTATCTGCGCCGGGTGCGGACTGGGCCATTGCGAAGAGGGATACTGTGCGAGTGTGTGCCCCAATGGTCTTTGTGAGCCGGCAGAAAGCTTCGAGTCCTGTCCCGAAGATTGCGACGCCAGCCCCACGCCTGGATTTGGTAAGGTCTCCAGCGGTGAGTTCTGGATTGGCAGCCCTGATGGAACGTGTCCGTCGGGATATCCCGGGGCGAGTTGTGGCCCGGAAATTGGTCGGATCAGCCATGAGACTCTGCACCACGTCGAATTGACCCGCACCTTCGAGATCCAGGAGAACGAAGTGACGCAGGGGGATTGGCAGTCCGCCTTTTCGGGGTGGAACCCGAGCGGCTTTCCGGAGTGTGGAGCGCTCTGTCCCGTGGAAAAGGTTTCCTGGTTTGACGCCCTGGCCTATGCGAATTGGCGCTCAGAACAGGCCGGGCTGCCTGTGTGTTATTCGTTCTCGGACGTAACATGTGCCGACGGCGCAGAGGTGGCGGACTACAAAGAGTGTTTGACTTCGGCCCACGGCGGGGTTGACCAGGCGCTCGTGCAGGTCAACGCAGAATTGGGATCTCCGTACAGATGTGCCGGTTTCCGTCTCCCCATGGAGTCCGAGTGGGAGGTTGCCGCCAGGGCCGGTGCCAACACGCCCCTTTATACCAGCGAGGGAAATGACGGGAGCCTGACCCAGAATCAGTGTGTTCCTTTGGATTCCAATCTGGACCAGATTGCCTGGTATTGCGGAAATCAAACGGGGCAAACGAAGCCCGTGCGTGGAAAGGAACCCAATGCCTGGGGTCTGCATGACATGGGCGGCAACGTATGGGAGTGGTGTTGGGACTGGTTCAATCTCTACCCGTCGAGTGAGCCTGGCAGCCCGCTAATCGACCCCGATGGCGGGGAGATGACCCTGGCGCACCGAGTGATTCGTGGGGGCGGATGGAAGAGTGAGGCGACCACCTGCCGTAGTGCCCATCGAGCCTTTGCCGTGGCCGGCTATCGATACAATAATCAGGGATTCCGGCTGGCGCGCACCCTGAGTCTCTGACCTGCTTGCTAGATCATTCCGAAGTCGTAAGCCAATCCAGGCTGAATCGAGCCAATGTGATGCGGTCGTAGGGGGCGATGGGGAAGGTATCGCCGGCTTCGTAGAGGCATCCGAATCGCCCGTCGGGCAGCGGGGCCAGTGCCGAATAAGCCGAGGGTTCCTGTCGCAGGACTCTGGAGGAAGCCCACGAGTAACCGCCATCGGTGCTTAGGCGAATGGTCAGTGTGGACCGCCCCATCTCCTTCTTGCTGGCTGGATTGGAGAAAAGCAGTCCATGTTTGGTGGCCAGAAGGCTTCCTTGGCAAGAGGGATCCTGCAGGGCCTGGTCAAATGCCTGCGCTTCCCACGTCAGCCCAGCATCATAGGACCGCGCCACAACCCGGCGCTGGGTCTGGGAGTTGTCTCTGGCGTTGATAATCAACGAACCGTCTTCCAACTCGGCCACTTGCGATTCGTCAGTGTCGGGCCCCAAAGAGCCACCGATGGACCACGTTTCTCCGTCATCGGTGTAAATGACATGGGAAGACATCTTTCCGGTCGCCACGATACGATGGTCGCACGGGACTACAATTCGGCCCGAATCCAACTGGATGGAACGCCCGGGGCCTGTCGCATACCACTCCCAGCCTTCCAGCATCACCATGGGGGTAATGTCGACTGGGGAACCCCATGTCGCTCCGTCGTCGTGGCTTTGGATGATCCACACCCGCCGATCCATGGCGTCGTCCGCTGGGTTGGTGCAATATGGAAGCCAGACGACTCCGGTCTTTCTATCGACCACGGGGGCAGGGTTTCCGGCCGTATTCGTGCCGTTGTCCACGACCACCTGCAAAGGGGACCAGGTGGTCCCTCCGTCCGTGCTCCGACGCAGGACGATATCGATGTCGCCCGAGTCGTAAATCCCGTTGTTGCGCCCCTCGGCAAAAGCCAGCAGTGTCCCGCCTGAAGTCTCCAACAACGAAGGAATGCGGTAAAGCTGGTACCCGCCTTCTCCTGCCAGAAAAAGATCTTGCTGTTCGAAGGGCACAGGGGGCACCACGGCGTCATTGTTCAGAAGGTCTGGCTCATTACCATCGGGCTGATCTGAATCCGAGCCCGGGGCGATGGGGCCATCGGAACTATTCGAGTCCGGTGCCTGGGTGTCCCCTGGATCCGATGGGTTTCCCCCGCACCTAGCCAGCAACGTCGCCAATAGGGCCAGACCCAAGCACCACGACGTCATGGCTCTATTGGGGCTTAGAAGATTCTCCATCAATTGAGCCTCCGGACGCAGCGGACAGGGTTCGCTTCCATGGTGTCGCGCGCAACCACCTTTGCCTTGTAAAACGCCACACCCCACACAAAGTGGTCCTTGTCGGCCACAAAGGAGGTGGTCCAGTAGAACGAGCAGTTCCCCTCCAGAATGGGGTCTTCGAAACACCCTTCAGTCCCTGGTCCCGTCCAGTCCTCACATCCGGCGCAGGGGTCGGTCCAGCAATCGAGCCCGCAGCCATGGCGGACCTCGCAGCCCCCATCAGACATGGAGCCCGGGCACCCCTGAATCAGAGTTCGCAACTCGTCCACGGCCGGCAATCGCCAGTCCGAATGCCCACCCAAGTCCATGTCCTGGCACGCCTTCAGGGCCGCTTCCTGAGCTCCGTACGCTGCCGTGGACTTCTTCTGCCACATCAATCCGTTCTTACGGTCGGTGACGGTGCCATTGCCATTATCAGTCAGGTTGGCGGGGCCAAGTGTGGCGTCAGGAGGGAGCACACCAGGAAGATCGGGGTCACCCGGGTCTGACCCATCCGCTGCATAGCCATCCCAACCCGCATGATCCACGCCGTAGATCCCGTCGGCATTCCGGGAGTCAAATGGACCCGATTCGGAATCCGAGACGTCAGAGGAACTCCCCGTAGAACTGCTTCCACACCCCGCAGGGATCCCAAGCAGCAACACGGCGCAAAGTCCGGACAGGTTGCGCCAGAAGTTCAAGTCCACGTTGGCCCCCAAATGAACCGTGCCCAAGGCATTTGCAACGGACCGGATGCTACCAACCTACCGGTCGGTAGTCAATACCGCCGCAACGTTTCATTCGGGATGTCGGTCCCCAAATATCCCCAACTGGGACTTCGTCGCAAAGATGTCTTAGGGCCCAGTTGCATCGGAAGGCCGTTGGTTCTAT
>CAYTWV010000361.1:0-5114 GCA_964442235.1 uncultured Myxococcales bacterium
CCCACCTGGATTCGTTCGAAATTGCTCTCCAGGGTCTGATTCGGAACATCCAACTGCCCAAAGGCCGTAAACGAAACCGACGGAAACACCACATCCGTTGCGCTAACCATCGGATGACGCCCCTTGAGCCCCTGTACGCTGCCCTCGGCATTCCAACGATAGAGACCACTGGATTCCGGTTTTCGCACTTCGGCCTTCAAGCTGAAGCCTGCGATGTCCGGAATGAACGAGGGAAGGACCTTCCGCAGGACCTTCACAGGCAGGGAACCCGAAACTTTGACCGACGCCTGGGTCAACAATCCCCCAGAATCCGTTTGTGCGGTCACGCTGAACTCCAGATCGGAACACTCGGCGCCCCGGCACAGCCCCAGACGCACTTCTTCAACTACCCCGCCTCGTACTCGGGCCAGGGCCTCCATGCCTTCAATGGCAGCACCCCCAAGCATAGGGACACTCCAACGTCCCTTTCGGGCCTCGATGGAGAAATCGGGCAGCCCTTCAAACAGAAGGCTTGGCATATGAGGTTTGGCACGAAAGAACTCCTCGGCCACCTTGCGCAGGTCACGGGCCGTATCCATCAGGGACAAAAGCGCCATGGGACTTGGCCCCACCGTCAGGCTGTACCCCTCGGTACGAAAGCTGACGCCGGCACCCGGCGGGTCCAGAAATCGAGCCTGGGGAAACTCGGCCTCCATTCCCCATTTGCTCCAACTTGCTTTGCCGCCGGCCAGCAGCCATTCGCCCAGATTGGCCCCCGCTGCCCCACTTTCAGCTCCTTTCAGGTTCAACTCGATGCCGCCAAACCGGACTCGCAGCCCCTCCATCTGAATGGCACCGCCCGAACGGAACTCGGCCTTGTCGATCTCCACCTCGGCGCCCTTGGGCACCGGCACACTCCCAAACCACGGCAACAACATCAGCCCCAAAGACTGGGCCTTTAGCCCTTCCAAGGTAAGGACCCCATCATCCAGGCGCATAAACCACTCTTTGGAGATGCCTTCCACAAGGCCAATGGGTTCCATTCGAAGGCCCGAAACCACTTGAAGTCGGGCGGCCTGAGCCAGGACCTTGCCGGTAGCCAACTCGACCAACTCCGGCGCCTCCAGGACAAACAGGCGGCTGGACTCCAGCGAGAGGCTCTTGAATCGAACGCCCACCCCCTCGGCAATCTTCGGCACAGCAATGGGCAGGGCAGGGCCGCTCATCTTCAGGGTCATCACACCCGAGCGTTTTGCGTACCGCAGTTCGAACAGAGCCTCACCTTGGGCCTTTCCCGGAATCTGAACGGTCATGGCCCCCGAGAGCAGTTCCACGGTCGCCGCACCTTCCGCAATCGCTACCGGAACGGCCTTAGGATCCTGGCCCAGATCCCACTGCACCTTCAGGGCGCCCACAGCCAGTTTCCCCGAATCCGAAGGCAGACGCGCCAGCAGGCGGCTCAGACCGTCGTCCAGTTCCAGTCGAGTAGCCGAAACAAACGGGGCCAGGCAAAGAGTGGCGCTTTTGGCTGACAGACCAGACTCCCCAGGTTCCCTGGCAAGAGCGTTCAACACCAGACTGACCCCATCGCCTGCGGGTGCCCGCAGTTCGGCTGCTGACCAGGCTTCGCCCTCCCGAATTCGATCCAGGTCATCCGATGCGTTGACCTCTTTTGCCTGAACCTGCGACTCGCCGGTCACCTCGGTCTTGGGGTCCGACAGGATCAGATAGGCCACCACGGGGATTGCCGCTGCAGAAATGGCAATCAGCACGATGAGCAGAAGACTGGATACTTCCAAACGGGTATTTCGGGACATGGGCCCTCCAAATCGCCCCCATGATAGCGCCCCCCCACGCGTGCGCAACAAACGGCCGCCTTCGCTCGTGCGGCAGCGCCTGAATTGCGGCGCCCGTACCATGGGTGTTGCCGCCAGCCACACTTGCGCCCGCAACGGGGCTGGGCTAGTGTCTTGGTCGAATCTGCCAGGGGGTTACGATGGCCAGGATGGATTGGGCGAGTTTGCTGACCCAGGACCGCATGGGGGACCCGACGCACAGGCAGCCCGAGAGGGGCCGAACCGAATATGGCCGGGACTTTGACCGGATTTTGTTTTCGACACCATTTCGGCGACTGAGAGACAAAACACAGGTCTTTCCGCTGCCCGTGAACGACCACATACACAACCGATTGACCCACAGCATCGAGGTCGCCAGCGTGGGCCGCAGTCTGGGCAAAGCCGTTGGACTGGACCTGCTGCAGCGCCATCCCGAACTTCGCAACGACTTGGGCCTTGAGGCGTCGGACTTTGGCGACATCGTGGCCGCTGCCTGCCTGATGCACGACATCGGCAACCCGCCCTTTGGCCATTCGGGTGAAGATGCCATTCGCCAGTGGTTCCGCAAGCAGTTCGAGTCACCCGCCGGGCCTTGTGGTCGTGGGCCTTGGGTTGACGGGCTAACCGCACCCCAACGCAACGATTTGTGTCATTTTGAGGGCAACGCACAGGGATTTCGAATCGTCTCCAAGTTAAGCATGAAGCCCGGTCGAGGTGGCATGCAGCTTACCCACGCCGTGCTTGCTTCATTCATGAAATACCCCCAGGGAAGCCCACAAATGGCAGTGGGTGAAGGGGTCTCTCGAAAAAAATTCGGGGTCTACCAAAGCGAATCCGATTTGTTTCGGCAAACAGCGGAACAGGTAGGGTTGCTTCCCGTGGTAGAAGGCTCCTGGTGCCGCCACCCGCTGGCATTCCTGGTCGAAGCTGCCGACGACATCTGTTACAACGTGCTGGACGCCGAAGATGGCCACACCTTGGGGCTGATTCGGTTCGAGGCATGCCGGGATTTGATGGCCCCACTGATGGGACGCCCACTAAAGGACCCGGCTCCCGACGGCCCCAATGCACATCGAGAGACCGTTTCGCTCATGCGTGCCCTTGCATTGCACAACTTGATCGAGTCGTGTCGCAAGGCCTTCCTGGACAACGAAGAGGCCATCCTGGAAGGGCGAATGAAGACCTCGCTGGTGGCGGCCACGCCGCTGGGCAAACCCTTGCAGGAGTTAACCGCCCACGTCAGTAAGACCTGCTACAACGCCGTGGACGTGCTGCAAATCCAGGTAGCCGGGTACCAGGTGTTGGCCCGCTTCCTGGACCTTCTGGTTCCCGCTGCTACCGGCGACGTTTCCGCATTGCGGTCACTGGACAAGGTGATGTATGAGTTCCTGCTAAGAGAGGTGGATGGATTCCCCAGCGAAGAATCTACCTATGAACGCATCTTGCGAATCACGGATTTTGTCTCGGGCATGACCGACCGGTACGCCATGAACCTGTTTCGACGATTCACCGGTGTAAGCCTGCCCGGTGCGTGACCTTAACCACACCCCCCGAAGGGCCCGACCGGACCCCGGGAAAAGTTAGCTGCAGCAGCAGTTGGCATACCCGCAAGAGAGGCTGATCGAGATGGAATAGGGTCCGAAGTCCGCATCTTCGGTGCCCGCCATGCGCCCATCCACAACCACCGTGAACCACCCATCGGCCGTTGCCGTGTAGTTGATGGTTTCGGCCCCACCGTCGGACTTTCCATTGTAACAACTGACAAGATCTGCGTCACCGTTGCCGTCACACGTGGTGCCTCGATACAGTTTCAACATGGTGTCGAAGGTCGCCTTGGTTGTGGTCAGATTCACGACCAAGACGTCGCCGGCAACCAGATAAATTCGATAGAAGTTGTCGGCCTGGGCATCCCAGCACAGCGAGGACCCGAACAGCGGAGAATCCTGGTCGTCGTCGTTTCCATCGTTGTATGTATCCCCAGTGTAAACCTTACCGGTTTTGGCTTCCAACCGCCCTACCACGATGGGACTGGAGCACTTTTTCGCCTCCGTCAAAACGCCCGTGCACCCTTGGGCCGCACAGTTGGGGATACACGCCCCGTTATCACAGTGGAAATTGGCCCCGCAATGTTCATCCAGCAAACAGGCGATGCAGCCCTGGCCGTCGGGACGACACATGGGCGTGGCCCCGGCGCACGGCTGGCAGGTGGGCCCACACGAAGCGTCGGTATTACACACGGTACAAGCCCCGCCTTTACAATGCGGGTTCGCCCCGGAACAAACCAGGCAAGAAGGTCCACAATGCAACGGATCCGAGTCCGTGCAGCCCACACACTTCCCATCGATGCACTCGGCGGCGGGTCCACAGGATTCCAGTGTGCACAGGCACTTTCCGCCCACACATGCAGGCGTGTTTCCTTCGCATTTCAGGCAGTCAGGGCCACACAGCCCCAATGCCTCGCAGCCCAAACACTGGTCATCGATGCAGGAAAACCCCGTGCCGCAGGGATGGTTCATGTCACATCCCACACATCGGTCGCCCTCGACGCTGCAGTAGTCTCCCTCCATTGCGCAACTGACACAATCGGGGCCACACTTGCTGTCGATGGTGCATGGCACACATTCGGATTTGCAATAAAGCCCCGGGGCACAACTGTCGGGTGTACAATAACAGACATTATCATAACAATAGGGTTTGTCCGCCGGGCAACCGCACGGGTTCAAGTCAGGCTGGTTAAGATCCTGGATTACGTCGGGCAACACCGAGTCGGGGTGGGTATCTTGCGGCTTGGTGTCGACCGGTTTGGTGTCGGGGTCCGTTACATCCTTCAGGTCCACAGAAACCTGGTCGGTCATTCCATCAGGCTTCGCAGCGTCAGCACGAAGGTCCATGGCCGTATCCGAACCCACTTCGGTCACGCGGCCATCCTGTTCAGCCTGATCCCCGGAATTCCACCCGTTGTCATTGCCGAATTTGATGACATCGGTTTCGCCGGTAGAAGACGAATTAGACCCACACGCTCCAGCAATCAGGAGCATCACAACCGTCACAAACAGGTACTTCCACTTCATGATTATCCTCGCCCCGACGCCAGTTGTCGTCGCTGCCCGCACCTTTGGAACCCCGGCATTATATGGGTCTCACGTAATCAAGCAAAGGAAGAGTTGGGGCGTGGTGGGAACGGCCGCACGGCGATCCTCGGGGGAAGAGGATCGGAGAAGGGGCCGGCCCCTTCTCCGTTGAGGCCCAGCTGCGAAGCCACCGGAGAGAGCGAAAAGGAAGGGGTTCGAGGGGAAGTCC
>CAYTWV010000362.1:0-5095 GCA_964442235.1 uncultured Myxococcales bacterium
GGCACTAAGTGGCGAATTGGTGCAATGGGCCGGTGCGTACGGGCAGGTTTGGGTGGGGCTGTTTCAGGATGCCACGGCCGGCGAATTGGAACTGCTGGCGGCTCTGGCAGCTTGCCCGAACGTGACGATGCTGTTGCCCACGGTGGATCGGGGTCTTGCGGCCAGGCTTGCTGCGGGCCAAGAGACGGAAGCGGGGTCGCAGCGCCATCCGTCCTATCCGGCCTGGCGATTGCAACATGCGGTCGGCGCATTGGGCAAGCCGGACAGTTTCTCTCCGGACAGCTATTGGGCGGCGGCGCATCCGCTTCCAGGGCAGTACCACACGGTTGTGGGACAGGTTGCGGCGCTTGAGACCGCTGGGCCATTGGACCAGCATCGGTTCCAGAACTCCGATGTGGTGGAGTGTGAAGACCCTTTTCACGAGGCGATGACCATTGCCTGGCGGGCAGAGGAAGTGGTTCAGGCGGGCGGAACCATGCTGGTGGCGGTCCCTTCGGCCGAGAGCGCACGGCTGCTGGAGAGCCTTCTGGAGATTTGGGACATTGCCTGCGAATCGACGTTTGGAAAACCCCTGGCTCATACCCCGATTCTGGCGTTGTTGAGGCAACTTGACGAGTTGGTTACGCTTGGTTTCCCTTACCAGGTTGTATGCGGGATTTTCTCTCATCCCCTCTGCAGACTCTCCATGGAGGCCCCACTCCGAGAAGTGGCCTGGCAGTTGGAGCGGGAGGTCGTTCCGTACCAGAAGGTGACGGCGGGTTTGGAGCGCCTGACTGCGGCATCCAGGGTTCGTGAAGACGTCTTGCGGGATGCGTCGACGGAGAAGGGGGCCATTCGGGCGGATTATTCGCTGCTTCGTGTGGCGTTGGAACGATTGCAACGGGCTGTGAACCCCCTGGTGGTGGCAATGCAAGGGACGGCCACGGTTCCTGAACTGGCGTCGCTGGCGTCGACGATGCTGGAAGAGGTCATGGGAAGTTCACTGCCTGCGTCGGCCCTTGGCAACGGGGACGTGCAAGTGTTGGAGCGGCTCCAGGGTTTTTCGGCCATGAGCGAGGGCGTCACACTCCAAGTGGAATGGCGGGAGTTTCTGGACCTGTTCATGACGTCGTTGGCGGGGGTCCGGGTCCATGAGCCGCGCAATCGGGAAGTGGCCGTGGTGATTACGGACCCCAGTCAGGCCCGATTTCTGGAGCGCGACGTCTTCTGGTTTGCGGGACTCAGTGACGGGGACGTGCCCGGGAGTGAGCCCAGCAACCCGTTGCTTCCTAACGATGCCCGGCAGGTTCTTGGGCTCATGGGCTCTTCCTATGCCGAGGCGCTTGCGGCCATGGACTTCATGCAGGCCTGGTTGCGCCCCAGTCAGACGTGCTATTCATACGTGCGCCAGAACAAGGGCACCACAACGCTGCGAAGCCGCTTTCTGGAGCGAATCGCTGGAGTGGCCGTGTTGAAGGGGATTCCCACCGAGCGCTGGCTGGATGTTCGCACCTATCGAACGCTCCTTCCCTCCCGCACAAAAACGGACTTCTCGGCCTTGCGTTTGGCCGATTGGCCCGAACCCGTCTCGCTTCGAGAATCGGGCCGGTCCATGGAACTCTGGGCCACGGAATTGGAGAGCTACTCGAGGTGCCCCTACCAGTTCTTCTGTCGCAGGGAACTGGGGCTCAAGCCCCCCGAAGAGATTCAAGAGGTCCTAACCGCTCAAGAGTTGGGGACATTGGTTCACGAAGCGTTGCGTGCTTTCTATGATTCCAATCGTCGGGGAATCGAAGAGTTGCCCGGTCCCTGGGTGGGAGGTATCGAAGAGTCCAATCGGCACCAGGCCGAGCAGTTGCTCTCGGAACTGTTTGCCACGCTCTTGGCAAGGCAACCCAGTGGGGATCTGGAATCCAAAGAGTTGCGGCGAGTGGTGGAAGAGTCCGTTCCCGACATCATCGAGGCTGAAATGGCCAGATGGGCCGAGGGGTTTGTTCCGTGGCGCTTCGAAACCGATATTCTGTATCGGCCGCTGGCCGGCCAGCCCATTGTGTTCAAGTCGCGCTGCGACCGCGTGGATCGGGTCCGTGGCGCTAGCAATCGGGTCGCAATCCTGGACTACAAGACGGGAACACCTCCTGCCGTGGGGCAGATTTCCCAGGGACTTCGACCCCAGTTGTTCGTGGCAGCGCTGGGGTTGGAACAGGAGTTGGCGCAAGGTGAGTCGGCCGCGGGCAGTGGCGTGGAGCAAGTGCACTACTATCGACTGAAGCTGGGGCAGGCAGACAAACTGGGCACCCCAGCCCATCGGGGCCCCAAGGGAGACTTGGGGCGCTCCACGGCTACCATGCTGGAGTGCCTGGATGGCTATCGGCAGTTGTTGACCGCAATTGCGCAGGATTTGCTGGCACCCGACGGAGCCCGTTTCCCCGCCATTCCGGGGGAGGCCTGCACCTATTGTGCGTTCCAGTCCGTGTGCCGCAAAGAGGAGGTGGTGAAGTGAGCCCATCATTCCACCCCGATTCAGCCGGCCCCGGCACCACGCGGCCGCCTGCCAAACCGATTTCGCCGGGCATGGACCCTTCCGTCTGGTGCACGGTCAGGGCCGCTGCGGGTTCGGGAAAGACGCGCCTGCTTGTGCGCCGATTGCTTCGAGTCGCCCTGGAAGGTAGTGACCCGACCCGGTTCCTGGCAGTGACCTTCACGAACAAAGCCGCTGCCGAAATGAAGGAGCGGCTGCTTTCGGCCTCTCGGGAATTCCTGATGGACAAGGGAGCGGCGCTGGCAGCGGAACTGGGGCTGGAGGTCTCGTCGCCGAAGGTCTCTGGATTCTACTGGAACCTGCTGGACCATTTCTCTCGAGTACGCGTTTCAACGATCCATGCCTTCTGCAATGAAGTGGTGGCCCGCTTCTCCTGGGAGTGCAATCTGGCCCCGCAGTTGAAGGTTCTGGACACGGTTCAGCACAAGCGGATGCGGGAGATTTGCCTGTCGCAGTTCTTGAATTCGCCGGATTGGGACGACCCGGCCACAGGCCTGGGGGCGTCGTTGGTTTTGCTTCGGGCGCACGGGTTGCGGGGCAACGCAATCATGCGAATGCTGCCCGCGCTGGAGGGTGCCTCTAATCTCTGGCGGGCCTGGCTGCTGGAGGCCATGGGCGAGGAAGGGGCCACGGACCTGGACTTAGACCCATTGCTCTGGCCCGATTTCGTGGGGAGACCCTCGCCCCAGGCGGTTTGGGATCTTCCCGGCAAAGCTGAGGCCGCTGCCTGGCAGGAGACTGGCCACCCGGCCTGGGTTCAGTTTGTTGAGTTCCTTGAAGGCAAAGAGAGTGGTCGTGCGCAGACCAAGTCGGAATTGGCCCTCAGGCTGAAGCAGTTGCTGGCGGCCGGGGACCTGGCTGGATTGTCGGCCATGCTTCCCGGGCTGGAAGGGTTGGCCAAACCCGACACTACAAAATGGCGGGGTCTGGTGGCGGAATCCGAGGCGCTTGCCAGCGTACGCAAACTGTGGATTCCGGAATTGCAGCGGCGGGGATCGGCCGCTGCCGAAGCCTGGACCCTGGTCGCCCTGGAGTATCTGAAGGCATGGCAGGAACTGAAGCGTCGCATGGGCGTGATCGACTTCTCGGACATGGAGTGGATCGCTGCCACGTTGCTGACCAGGGGCGATGTCCCGGGACTGACCCAGTATGTGCTCTATGCACTTTCCCAGAGGCTTTTGCATTTGGCAGTGGATGAGTTCCAGGACACAGCGGACTTGCAATGGAAGATCCTGCACCACCTGGCGCAACTGGTTTCGGGCGAAGAGACCGGCGAGTCAGGAAGCGCCTTTTGTGTGGGCGACGTGAAGCAGTCGATCTACCGGTTCAGAAACGCCGAGCCTGAATTGATGGAAGTTGCCAGGACGGAGCTTTGCCGCTTGGCGGCCGTAGCTGACCGATCATTCTCGGACCTGAATCTGGACGTCTCATACCGTTCCTCGGCGGCAGTCCTGGAACTGACCGCGGCGTTGTTTGACTCCGCCCGAGGCACTGCCCTGAGGCTGCCTGCCGGAGAAAGCGGTCGGGTGCGGGGCTATCGTCAGGGTCCCTCGGCCTGGGGCAAAGTGGTCGTGGAACCCTATTTTGTGGCGATGGAAGAGTCGGTCGCCAAGGAATCCGAAGAGTCCGATGCGGCCATGATGACGCCGATCCAACGACGGCGAATGCTGGATAGTGTGCGGGAATGGGATGCTGCGGAGAGGTGTGCGCTGTGGTGTGCGGATCTGGTGCAGAGGCTGGTCAAAGAGGAAGAACCCGTGTTTGAACCGGGTCTGGCCGCATGGAGACCGGCTCGGTATCGAGACATCTTGATCCTGTTGGAGGCCCGAACCCACGCCGAGAGTTTCGAATCGGCCTTTCGACGAGCGGGTATTCCCTTTGTGGCTGCGGGAAAAGGGGCCATGGAGTCCAGGACCGAATTTCGGGACCTGATGGCGGTCGTCAACTGGGTGCTACGGCCCATGAATGACCTGGCATTTACCTCGTTGCTGCGCTCGCCGCTGTTTCGAATCAGCGAAGAGGATTTGCTTGCGTTGCGGCGCCGCCCCGGGGTCCAGGAGGGGGGCTTGGGGGCCAAAGCGGGTGGTGTTGCGGCAGACTTGTTCCGAAGCAACTGGCGCAATTCCGGGCGTTTGCCCAGCCTTTGGCAAGTGCTGCAGAAGCGGTCAGAGGCAGACGTGTTGCCCGAGTCATTGCTGGATGCCCAGTCCGCCCTAAAACGCCTGGAAGCGTGTTGGTCCAAGTCGCCTTTGGAGTTGTTTGTACTGCTGGAGCGGGAGTTTGCGCTGCTTGGGCGGTACGGCGGAGTTTTTAACGCCGGGGTTGAGGCCAATTTTCGCCTGTTCTGGGGCAAGGCGGTGGAACTTGAGGCTGCCGGGGTAGGGACGTTGGCCAGATTTGCCGAGGAGATGGGGTTGCTGGCCAGTGGCGAAGAGTTCAGTGATGCCCCATTACCGGCATCCGACGATGCGGGCATGGTCCGCTTCTTGACTGTGCATGGGGCCAAGGGACTTGAGGCGCCCATCGTGATTATGCCGGATATTTATAGCGAAGTACTAAAAGTGATGCACCTAA
>CAYTWV010000363.1:0-2232 GCA_964442235.1 uncultured Myxococcales bacterium
CCTGTCAAGCATCACTCCCGAATCCCGGCACCCCTTGACAACACCGCTGCTTCCACGCATCTTGCTAACGGTGAACCAACCCGCCCAAGGAAGTACCATATGAACTCGACGACACTGAACATGCCGGCCCTCAAGATGCGTCTGGATGGCCTGTTTGAGGTCGGCAGAGCCCTAAACTCCGCCCTCCACATCGAAGAGGTCCTGCGACTCATCGCCGAAAAGTCATCCTTACTGCTTTCGGCAGACCGCTGTTCCATCTTTGTGGTGGATGCCTCGAGCCAGACGTTGTGGACCCGTGCGCAGACAGGCTCGGGACGCATCGAGATCCCCATCGGCACCGGACTGGCCGGCGCTGTAGCCGCCACGGGCGAGAAGATCAGGGTAGAAGACGCCTATGCAGACCCACGCTTTAATCCCGTGGTAGACCGTCAGACCGGATACCACACCGTCAGTGTGCTTGCGGGCCCCATGTTTACCTCAGAGGGGGAGCTTATCGGGGTTCTCCAGGCCATCAACAGCACAAAAGGCGCCTTCTCGGACTCGGACGTGAAGATGTTTGACGCCATCGCCGGATTTGCAGCAAACGCACTACAGAACAGTCTCCTATACGAAGATCTTAGGAAAACCTTCATCTCCGTAATTGAGGTTATGGCAGCAAGTATTGATGCAAAACACAAATACACAGCGGGTCATACGGCTCGAGTGGCGCTGTATACCGTGGGCATTGCCAAACGTTTGGGCATGGGCGTGAGGGAACTGGAGGCCCTGCGTGTGGCAGCATATCTGCACGACTACGGCAAGATTGGTATTCCGGATGCCATCCTGCAAAAGCCCCAGGCTTTAACCCCCGAAGAGTACGACGAGATGAAGAGCCATGCGGCCAAGACCCGCCAACTGCTGTCGAAGATGTATCTGATGAAGCAGTACATGGACGTGCCGCTTGTGGCCTCCTCACACCACGAGCGCATGGATGGGAAGGGCTATCCCCTGGGCCTGAAAGGCGATGAAATTCCGTTGGGGGCACGCATTATGGCCATTGCCGACGTTTTTGATGCCCTCACCTCGGACCGAGACTACCGAAAAGCCATGATTCCCCAAGAAGCCGTCGACATGATGAGCAATCAGTCTGGTTCTCACTTCGACCCAGCGGTTTTTGCTGCCTTCCAGGACTATTTCCGGGAAGAGCTTCACGCCGGGGTTCTGCGTTAGGGCACCGATGGGCCACAACCACGTTCCCTCTGCAGCCGCTATCTACCATTACAAGTCTGCTAATGCCTGCAGTGGCCACGGGGCACATGCTGCCCAGCGACGTGCCGTGGTCTTCAAGTCCTGATGCCCAAGCCACGAAGCAGACAGAGCCCACCGGTCCAACAGTTCGGTGTCGGCCAACGCCCCCCTCACTCGACGTCCCAGGCAGGCCCCGGACTCGGGACAATCCAGGAACCCCATGATATCCAGTGCCAGGGCTTTTCCCTCAAAATCCATGCTCTCGTAGGCTCGCTCCAGTTCAGGCAAAACGACGGGCCCCAACTCGACCAGGCCCCCCGCTGCGCTTGAGGCAGCATCCGGGGCCGTCTTGCGACTAAGAAGGGGGACCAAACTGGCGGCCAGGCGGGGCTGCCGAAGCCGTCGAACCAGCAGGACCAACCGTGTCAGGCCGGATGAGACACGGGCCTGGTCCAGCTCCTTTTCCAACAGGGGCAAGTGCCGATCTTCAAGCCGGGCATAGGTCTCGGCGACAAGGCTCTCCTCTCCGGGAAGGTGCAGAATGTCTGCCGACAACAGGCCCAACAGATCCGGAACGCTCATGCCATCCAGCATCGGCTTGTCTCGAACACAGGTTGCCGCGGCAGCAGCAAGGCCGAACAGAGCAATGCGGTCGGCATGAGCGGACCAACGGCCCAGTTCCGCGTAGCGAAGCAGTTGAAGTGCCAGGCGAGTCAACACAGAAGGGCTCTCTGCGGTCTTCGAAAGCAGCGAGGCGACCTCGGACAACTGCGGCCCCCGGGCATCCACCATCAGGTCATCCACTGCTCGAGATTTGGGCCCCTGCTCAAAGACCTCCGGAAGGTCCTCAAGCAGATAACCTCCTCCCTGCCTCAGCCCCATGACCAGGTTCCATGTGGGTATGCCGGGTGCCAGGGCCTCAAAGACGCTCCGAAGCACCTGATCCACATCTCGTGCCCCCGGGGCGAAGACCTGGAATGTCTGAAGCAGCATTTGCGCCAACCC
>CAYTWV010000363.1:2242-5079 GCA_964442235.1 uncultured Myxococcales bacterium
CGCCGGAGAGTGCGCCAGCAGGCCAAAATGGCGGGACCAAAGGTACTCTAGAGGCACGCCGCAGAGGCGACCGTTGCGAGCCCAGTCCAAACTTAGCGGGCGGCCCCGAGGCCCCAACTTCATCAATGCCTGAACCATCCAAGGCACAATGGAACCGCGGGGCAAACCATCATTGCAATCCAGGCAGAACTCCATCTCTGCAAGGGCCATCTCAGGTCGTTTTTCAGCCAGAATGGGCAACGCCCGACCCCAAGCCTCGGCGTCCCAGCGGCGCCAGTGAACAACCAACTCGGGAATCTGACGAATCAGCAAGGGCTTGGGAAGGGTTTCCAGCAGGTTGGAGCGAAGCCACCCAGGCCCCGAAGAGAGGTGCTCTTGCCAATCGAATGGCGGTCCGGCGTGCAGCCAGGACTCCTCATGCACCGTCAACCCCATCTTTCGGCACCTTGCAATCCGCTGGGCCCACCGGTGCATTCGGAATTGTTCGACCTCGGAGGAAGTGTGCGCTGCGTTGACCGCCGGGTCCACAACGCCCACGCGCTTGTGGGCGACTTCTTTGGAAACAGTGCTCTTGGTTGCAGTCTCGAACATGGCCACCTCCTCTCACACCCATGTGTCGGGAAATGGCCCCAAAAAGTAGAAACTATTTTGGCTCGTCGGCCCCGCTGCCCATTAAATCCGCGTGAAAGGAACTTCGCACAAGCGGACCGCTGGCCACATGCTGAAAACCAAGGGCCAGGGCCTCTTGCTTGAGCCGCTCAAATTCTTCCGGGGTCACATAACGATCCACGGGCCAATGCTGCGACGTCGGGGCCAGGTATTGCCCCAGAGTCAATCGGCTTACCCCAACACGCCGCAAGTCCCCCATGGAAGCCAGAATGTCATCCCGGGACTCGCCCATCCCCAACATCAATCCACTCTTCAACGGCGTCTGCGGACACATTTCCCCGTACTGCCTCAATAACTCTAAAGAGCGTGCGTAGCTGGCCACCGGCCGCACCAACGGAAACAGCCGCTCCACCGTTTCCAGATTGTGGTTGAACACGTCGACGCCTGCTTCAGCCACGATCTGCAGGGACTGAATCTGGCCGCCAAAGTCGGGGACCAGAACCTCGATATTGACCCCCGGGGCCACCGCACGAATAGCGCGAACCGTCTCGGCAAACACACCCGCTCCGCCGTCAGCCAGGTCATCCCGGGTCACCGAGGTGATTACCACATAACGAAGGCCCATCTCCTGCACTGCCGACGCCACCCGTGCCGACTCGGTTTCGTCAAAGGGGAAGGCCCCTCCCAAAACCTTGTCTACGGCGCAGTATTTGCATGCTCGTGTGCAACTCTTGCCCAGAATCAGGAACGTCGCCGTGCCTCGAGTGTAGCAGTGCGCCCGGTTCGGGCAATGCGCCTCCTGGCACACCGTGTGTAATCCGTGTCGCTTCAGCGTTCGCCCCACCGCTGCCGTTTCCTGACCAGCAAGCAGGCCACTCTTAAGCCAACCCGGCACACGACCTTCAGGCATCGTCTACTCCCATCTCAGCTTCTTGGAGACCAACGCATCCAACTCGCTTCCCACTAACTCTCGGTCTGACATATGCTCGAGTCCCCCGGGAACCCATTGCCGAAATGCCTTCAGCAAGGCTTCTCGCACCAACGTGGTGGGACCCTGATATCCAAGCTCGGCCAGCGACACCACGCCCAGCGACAGGGCCGTTCCCATGCGTTCACGCCACTGCGTCGTTTGAGGCCCGGGGAAAAAATCCAACAACCGGGCCTGGTCATTGTGGAACAACAGGGACCCGTGCTGCAAAAGGACTCCGTTACGCCTCACTTGGGCACTTCCCACCAGCTTTCTTCCACCCACGGCAATCTCGTAGGCCCCGGCCGTGGTAAAACAAGGATTCCCGGCCACACGTTTCCCCTCGGGGGTCGGCTCCCCAGAGGTTACCTCGGCAGCAATATCCATACTCTTCAGCCCCTCCAGCAAGGGCACCGAAACCTTCCTGAAACTGCCCTTCACATCCCCCGAAACCAGCGAGTTGTCCTCTCTTGCGACCAGGCAATAGGTCAGCTCCCGGTGATGCCAAACGGCTCGGCCCCCAGTGGGCCGCCTGACCACGCTGACCCCCTCTCTGGAAGCCATATCCACGTCCACTTCCGCTACCGGGTTCTGGAATCGCCCCACCGAGACACAGGGGGGATCCCAAGAATAGACCCGAAAGGCAACATCCAGCGCCCCTGCCTCTAACAACTGCGCCAAACGCTCATCCACAGCCATATTCCAGGCTCCGGTGCCCGCAGTCGAATCCAAATAGACCTGTCTCATTTCCGCTCTCCCTGACCTTCCACCGCCGCACGTCCTGCGGCCAGCCCCCCTCTACACCGGTTGGTCGGGAAGGTCAAGGCCGGGAAGGAACGGGGGCGTGGCAATTCCCGGCGGGGTTGGGGCTTGGGGAAGGGGCCGCCGCCACTTCCCCATTGGCAATCCCACGGCGAAGCCATCGGAGAGAGCGAAAAGGAAGGGGCCAGGGGAAGACCTCTTCCCCTCCCAGGCGCGGCAGCGGTCCTTCGCCACGCATGCAGCGCTGCTCTCCCTGCTCCGCTGCCGGGCCCGGCGGGGGCGAGGGTTCGCCCCCGGTCCCCCGTTAGGGCAGTGCGATGGCTAACGCAGGGGGGCATCATCGGAGACGGGGCTGCCGCCCCTTCTCCAAACCTCTTCCCCGCACGGTTTAGGGCACGTACTTCTTGGCTTTGCGGTGTTCGTTCGGCCGGGCCGAAGCGTGGATGGGAACCGATTAGGGCTGGGGAGCGGGAGCAGGAGCAGGTGCGGGTTCAACAGC
>CAYTWV010000364.1:0-5052 GCA_964442235.1 uncultured Myxococcales bacterium
GGCAAGTTCAACAAACTGCCCACCCCTTCCAAAGAATTGCAGGAAAAGGCCGCTCAGGTCTCTTGCACCACGGACTCGGATTGTTCGGGCGTGCACAAACGTGCGACCTGTGAGCAGGGCGTTTGCCGAATCCTGGGCCTGCTTCCCTTCAGCCCGGAACGCCCCAAAGCCTTCCACGAAGCCATCGCGTTGTCGGATGGTCGTTTGATGTTCGTGGGCGGCTTCAACCGCATCGAGGGCGTGGGCCGCTTTACGGCGGGTTTCCCGTTCTATGAGTCCTTCAATCCCCGTACGGGTATGTTTGAACGTCCGGGCGTCAGCCTGAACTTCGAGGGTACTCCGGTTGCCTGGCAGCGCTCGGTACTGGTCAACGACAAAGTCTTGGCCACATCGGGTGGCGTGTCTGAAGCCGAGTTTGAGTACCAAAACGGCGCCGAGTCCCCCGAACTGGTCGTCCAGATTCCGTTCGAACGCTCCGTAGCAGGCTGTGCGACCGAGCCTTGCACCAACGCCTCTGCACAAATGGTAGCGGCCTTCATGGACACGCAAGACGTATTCACCTCCTCGCTTCCCGAAGGTCTGGTCGGCCATCGCATGGAAGCGGTGAAGTTGGGCGATTCTCTGGCTCTGCTGCTGACGGGCGGGCTGGTTTATTCCCCCGAGTCGCAGACTCTTTCCGCATCGCTTGGCATGGCCCAGTGTGACTTGACCAAGCTGTTGCTGCAGCAGGATCCCGGGTGTGCGTTGCTGAAGGATGGCACGCTGCTGACCGAGCGCGTGACCCACAGCGACTTGTGCCTGGCCCGTGACAACAACGGCGGCTGCTCCGAGTACCTTTTGTTCGGCGGCACGAGCGTCGAAGGCATTCCTGGTGAGTTGCTGGCTTCGGCCGGTGAGTTGGTCCGCAAGGCTCTGGGCTTCTCCAAGAGCGTGGGGGCTTTGGAGACGGTCCACTTCCCGGAACTTGCCACCGTGCCGGTGACCGGAAAGGCCCAAGAGCGGTTTTTTGCCATGGGCGGAACGTCGGGCGTGACGCTGCAAGTTGTATCCGGGAAAGCGGGCGTCATGATGAAGCCGTCGGCACCCGATGTGGGTCCCCAGGAACTTTCCATCAATCTCGACACGGGCAAGTTCACGGCACAGTCCGTGGATTTGACGGCGCTGTCGGGCGCTGCCGGGGCTCCGGAAGACGTCTACCGCCTGTTCCACAGTGTGGTGGTGTTCCCTCCGGACGCGGCGGGCTATCTGCCTAATGGTCGAGTGCTGCTGGTAGCGGGCCTGGGTGGCGATATGCGTCCCCAGAAATCCGTGTTGGTGTTCGAAGACGTGAACACAGGCACGCTGGAGTATCGGACCCGGCTGCAACTGAACGAAGCTCGTTTTGGCCACACCTCCACGTTGATCACGTCGGGCCTGCTTGCCGGGTCGGTCTTGGTAGTAGGCGGCTTGACCGTCGATGATGCCAGCGCCGTCGTGAAATTCGCCTCCAGTGCGGAAATCTACATTCCGTAATTTGTTTTCGGCATGAACCTCAACTAATCCTTCTGGATTGGGCTGTTTGCGGCGTTGGCCGTGCTTACGGCCATACTGCTGTGGAGTCTCAACGGGCACCCCTATTTGCGGGACTCTGCCGAGTTGACCACCGCCACGGCGACGGGCGGAATCGGGCATCCTACGGGGTTTCCTGCGCTGCACTCGGTGGCCGGGCTGTTTCGAAGTTTCCCCCTGGGGCCGCTAAGTATGCGGATGGTCTGGATTTCTGCGTTAAGTGCGCTGGCAGCTCTGGCTTTTCTTGGATTTGGTGCGCTCAGGCTTCGCGGCAAATCCCAGGCTCCAACCCTGTTGCATGTGTTGCTTTGGTTCGCTGCCTCGGCCTCATTCCTGGCCACGGACACCCTCTGGCACCACACCACCAACCTGGAGATCTATCTTCCCATGGTGGCATGTGTGGGTGCGGTCATGGGGCTGGGTTTTTTGGTTCTGGAGGCGGGCATTCCCAGTGGCGCGTGGAATCTGATGGCCTTGATTACGGGTCTGTCCGTGGGAGTGCACTCCGAGGCCATGCTGCTAAGCGGTCTAATGCTGGTTGGCACGTTCCTGTGGGTTTTGGCCCGAAGCGAATCCAGCCGAGGTCGGGTCTTCTTGCAGGCGCTGTATCCGGCGTTTCCACTGTTTGGGGCCGGGGCGCTCAGCCTTGTTTATCTGCCCATACGCTCTGCGGCCGGCACATCTTTGGATTGGGGACACACCTCTACATTGGCTGGGTTCTGGGACCACGTCACGGCCGCCACGATTCGAGGCTCGTTTGCTCAGCAGATGCTTCCGGGGTTGCCGGGGTTGATGGCCAACGCCTCCCGGTATCTGGGTCAGTTGTGGGAACAGTCGGGTCCCATGGTCCTTCTGGCCGTGCCCGCACTGGTTCTGTTGGGGCGGCGGCGGCCGGGCGCAGCGGTTCTGGTGGGGTTGGTATGGGTTGGAGATGCCTTCTTCTCGGTGGTTATGAACCCCATGGCGCAAGTCGAGTTACAAACCAGCGCCGTTTCGTTCTGGTTGGCGCACCTTCTGGTGCTGTCTCTGGTGTTCGAAGTGGCCCACTCTTTGCCCAGACAGTGGGCGGCGCTGGCGGCCCTGGTGGTGTTTGCTTCCTGGAATGTCGCTAGCGCAACGGACCGATCGTGGCGCAGCGGTTCGGCAGCTTATGAACTGGGGTTGGATGGTTGGCAACAGGTTCCGGCGGGGGGGGTGTTGCTGACCTCCAGCGATGAACTCAGCGGCCACTCTTTGTATCAGCGACTGGTAGAGCACCGGCGTCCGGACGTGGTCCACGGTGTGCGACAGATGATTTGTGACCCGGCCTTCCTGGCCCTGGCCACCCAGAATTTTGTTTCTGCAGACCAGGCAACCGAGGTGTTGCGGCAGCAGGCGGGGCCCGTGTGTGAACGGGTGGCTCGAACAGGCCCTCCCAGTGAATTGTGGCTAGGTTATCTGCAGGCGCTTCGAGCCAAGAAGGTGCCCGTGGTTTGGGAGATGTCCGGTGCGTCAGGGCCCGAGGACAAGATGGCCGATGCGTTTGTTGTACCCGGGTTTCCGGCCTTGCCGCTGGATTGGAATCGTGACCTCGATTCAGGCTTCACCGTAGAGCAATGGCTGGCTCCGGCCTCGGCCTGGCTGCAGCCAAGGCTGAAGGCATCCCTTCCCGATAGTCTGACCGGCTGGGTGCTGGCCGAGTTTATGGCGTTGCTCTCCACCCGAGTTACGCCAACGAACCAGGCTCAACGGGACCTGTTGGCAGGCTTCCTGGAAACTGCCGTGGCCGTGGGTCCAACCAGTTGCAAGGCTCGAAACAACCTGCTGGCGCAACGCATGGGCCGAGACACTCTATCATCCGCAATCGTTTTGGGCATGGAGTCGTTGCACCATTGTCCGGACCATCTGCTGCTTCGGGTGAACCTGCTTCGGGCATTGCTGCTTTCGGGGCAGTATCCCGAGGCGAGGCAGCAGTTAGGCGAGCTTCGGCGCATATTTGCGGCGGAGAATTACGGGCCTCGACTGGAGAACATGCGAAGGCAAATGGAGTCGTTCAGACTTCAGGAAGCCGTTCAGATTCTGGGCGAGCCAGAGTAGACACCCAAGGCTTAGCCGAACGCCCACTCCCTCACGGAGGCGTTGAAAGTGTCGGGCCTGCGAACCCTAGTGTGCGCTTTATATGCAGATTTATCAGTTATTGTGGACGTGCTGTTGCCCACTCCCTGACGGTCGTGGCACTGATTAGTACACTCCGTGCCCGCAACCCCTGGACTTTTTCGACGGCCCCTCACGGTCGTGGCACAGACACACAAGGGGACCCACATGCAAAACGGCACCCCGCCCTGATTGTTAGTCACCATCGCGGAAAACCCAATCAGGCCCTTCGTCGCCACCCATGAGGGCTTTTACCTTCTTGTTGCGTCGGCGCTTCAACAAGACGCCCACCACCACCAGCAGCGCCAGCACCGACCACAACATCCAAGAGTCAGTCAGCCCTTTGAGCCACGACCCTTTGCCCAGGCCTTCACGCCATGTCTCATCCCACGAACCAAGCGTGGTCCCCGTCACTCGGCGCCCGGCCTCGTCCACGGGCAAACCATGGGCCATGGCCACCAAGACCTTTCGGAAGGCATCGGGACCGATGGTTCGGTGCAACCAGGCCACAAACATGCCGCTTTGGGCGTACGCAAGCCCCCTTCCCGAGACCGTAGAGGGGAAGCCCTGGGAGAGTTGCTCCAAGGTAAATAGCGAGTCTGAAACGGTGGCTCCAGCGACTGCTTCAAAACGCTGGATCATGTTCCGCTCGGATTGGAGAATGGCCAGCCCTTCGACAAACCAGCGGGGGATATCGCTCTTCACGGCCTGATAGAGCAGCAGGTGCGAGAGTTCGTGTTCAAACGTCTCGTCCAGCGAAAGTAACATCGTCTGATCCACCCGCAGAACGATCAGGTTCTTTTCAGGCCAGGCCACACCGGCCGCCCAGTCGATATGGGCCCGCTCCGGCTGCACTTGAAGGAACTCTTCCTCGGTCTCGGCGACCCGCACATAAATCGTCTCTTTGCCGCATGAGGGAAGCAGGCTGCAGATGCGCCCTCGTGCTGCCGGGGCCGCATCAACCAGAGCTTGGACCACCTGCTGACGGTCTGGGTGGAAGGTCCAGGTAAACTGGCCTTTCTGCACCGTTTTGGTCGGCAGGGCCAAGGCAGGGTAGGGCAGGGCTAAAAGCGCCGACAGAAAAATAGCGACAAAGAGCCCCAGGGCCAATCGTTTCACCTACAGCCTCCAGAAGAGTTCGTCACTGGAAGAGGTCAACAGTGCAAACCCGAACTGGAACCGGATGCGTCCATCGGCTCCAATCAGCCCTTTGGGCGGATTTTGGAACGGCGATGCGGCCCACATGGCCCGCACGGCTTCGTCATCAAGAAACCTCAATCCCGACGCCTGGGTGACCCGGGCATCCAGCACTTTTCCCCCCGTGTCCAAAACCACAGCCAGCACCGTCAGCCGGTCACGCCGTGGATAGAG
>CAYTWV010000365.1:0-971 GCA_964442235.1 uncultured Myxococcales bacterium
GTGACCGAATCGAAGTGACGATTCATGCGGACAATGCGGTGACCGTTCTGGACAACGGCCGCGGCATCCCCGTGGACATTCACGAGGAGACGGGGCGTCCGGCGGCCGAGTTGGTCATGTGCGAGCTTCATGCGGGCGGCAAGTTTGACGAGAACTCCTACAAAGTCTCGGGCGGTTTGCACGGCGTGGGCGTTTCGGTGGTCAATGCGTTGTCCATTTACTTGAAGCTGGAGATTTTCCGAAACGGGAACGTGCATTTTCAGCGTTATGAGCGGGGCAAGCCAGCCACGGATCTAGAGGTCATCGGGACGACGAACCGGACGGGCACGCAGGTGACGTTTGCGCCGGATCCCGAAGTGTTCACGAATATCGATTTTTCCTTCGACATTCTGAGCCAGCGTCTGCGAGAACTGGCCTTTTTGAATCCCGGGTTGACGATTCACCTGGAGGACGAGCGCAGTGGCCGCGTGAACGATTTCACCTACGAGGGTGGCATCCGCCATTTCGTGGATTTCCTGGCCAAGAACAAGTCTCCGCTGCACGTCAAAGTGATGTACATGAAGGCCGAGCGCGACCACATCGGTGTGGAAGTGGCCATGCAGTGGACCGAGACCTACCAGGAGCAGAGCTACTGCTTCACGAACAACATCCCGAACCGGGATGGAGGGGCGCATGTCTCGGGTTTTAGAGCAGCGTTGACCCGTGCGGTGAATTCGTACGCCGAGACGAACAACATGCTCAAGAACCTGGGCAGTTTGTCCGGGGACGACGTGCGAGAGGGGTTGATCAGCATTCTTTCCGTGAAGATGCATGACCCGAAATTCAGTTCTCAGACCAAGGACAAGCTGGTTTCCAGCGAAGTGAAGAGCGTGGTCGAGTCGCTGGTCAACGAGAAGCTTTCGGAGTTTTTCGAAGAGCATCCGACCGAGGCGAAGAAGATCGTGGGCAAGTGTGTGGATGCGGCCCGAGCC
>CAYTWV010000365.1:981-5032 GCA_964442235.1 uncultured Myxococcales bacterium
ATTCGGCGTCGTTGCCGGGCAAGCTGGCAGACTGCCAGGAGAAGGACCCGTCGGCGGCGGAGATATTCCTGGTCGAAGGTGACTCCGCCGGTGGCTCTGCCAAGCAGGGTCGAGACCGTCGTAACCAGGCCATTTTGCCGCTGCGAGGCAAGATTCTGAACGTCGAGAAGGCGCGATTCGACAAGATCTTGAAGAGTGAGGCCATTGCGACGCTGATCACGGCGTTGGGAACGGGCATCGGGCCTGATTCGTTTGACCCGGCCAGGGTGCGGTATCACAAAATCATCATCATGACCGACGCCGACGTCGACGGTTGCCACATCCGGACGCTGCTTTTGACGTTCTTCTATCGGCAGATGCCCGAGTTGTTGGAGCGTGGGTACCTGTATATCGCCCAGCCGCCTCTGTACAAAGTGAAGAGGGGCAAGCGTGAGCGGTACTTGAAGGATGAACCGGCCATGGTGCGATACCTGCTGGACTCTGGTGTAGAGAGTGCGGGGATGACCGTGGGTGCGGAGAAGGTGGCGTTGGAGCCGGCTCGTATCGTGGACACCATGGAGAAGGTGCTGCGGTACAAGGAGTGGATCGCCTTTTTCAGCCGTAAGATTGACGTGCGCATTCTGGATGCGCTGCTGGCTGCGGCCAAGCTGGGCAAAGAGGAGTTGCGGGACCGCGCCGGGGTGGACAAGGCCATTGCGGACATGAACGCCTATCTGCAGGTGACTCAGCCGGACATCTTCCCATTCCCGTTTGATGTGGAAGAGGATACCGAACACGCCTGTTTCCGTCTGGTGGCCAAAACCATCGAGAATGGTCGGTTGAAGCGCACGGTCATCGATCACGCCATGATGGACAGTCCCATGTTTGTTCGGCTTCGGGATTTGGCTGCGGAGTTGCTGTCGTTGGGTGGGTCGCCCTATCGCCTGGTGCGGGACTCGGGAGAGTTGGTGGGAGAGTTCACCACGTTGGAAGATACTCTGGATGCACTGATGGAACAGGCCAGAAAGGGCCAGACCATCCAGCGGTACAAAGGTTTGGGCGAAATGAACCCGGAGCAGTTGTGGGAGACCACCATGAATCCGGCTACCCGAACGGTGCTTCAGGTTCGCATCGAGGATGCCATCAACGCCGACCAGTTGTTCACGGTGCTGATGGGCGACGACGTGGAGCCGCGCCGTGAGTTCATCATGGATAACGCTCTGAACGCCGTGAACCTCGACTTTTAGCGTGGGTCACCTCGAGCGGCGATCAACCCTTTCGACTACGCTCAAGGCGGGCCGGGGGCTGCGTTGGCCTGAGGTCGGCAGTGCTCGACGTGCCAAGCACGCCTCTGCCTGGCCCGAGCGATGTCGAGGGGCCGCCGCCCCTCGGTCCGCCTTGCTTCCGGGTGCTCGCCACTCGTTTTAGCCACGTTTGAATAGGGAATAACCGCCGATTGCCCTGGCTTTCGATGGCCCTGTGGGAGTCGGGTGACTGGGAGAGGCCTTCGTGGCGACATTTCAAGAATACCTGCTTCAAGTGGAACGGTTTTTTGTGGTGGCCCGGATGTCTGGGCTGATGTTGTCGCCCAAGGACATGGAGAAGGTTCGGCAGTACTACCTGAAGGGAGTGCCGCTGCATCTGGTTCTGTTAGGGATTTCCGATGGGTTGAAGGCCTTTCGGCACACCGCGGGGGCTGGGCAGCGTCTGCCGCATTCGCTGGCCTTTTACAGTCATTACGTGGCCCCCAAGGTCAAACGATGGAACAAGGGTTCCGAACCGACGGTTCCCAAGGCCGAGGCGGACCCTCACGGAGTGCTTCGAGCGTTTCACCATCTGAAAGCCGAAGCCGAGGTCTTGGTGGAAACGGAAGAGCGGCCGCTGGAGCGTGAGACCAAGGCGCAGTTGCTGGCCGGGTTGGAGGCGCTGGAAGGGGAGTTGTCGGGGCTTGACCCAGAGGGATTTCTGGGGCGGCTTCGAAGCCTTGACGCCCGCATTCTGGCCTTCTATGATGCGTCATTGGCCTCGTCCGTGCGCCATGAGCTTTCCCATGCAACACAGCAGGAGCTGGGGGCGGACAAGGGGCTTGGCTTTCGAGCGCTGGAGGGTCGGCGGCAAGTGGTTTATGCCCGTCGGCTGCGAGAGGCGCTGGGGATACCGGTGCTATACGAATGAGTGGCAGCAGAAAAGGTGCGGTGTGTTCCGAGTGTGGCGGCGTCCGGTACCGGATTGGTGCACGGGACGATGTGGCCGTGGCGCGGTTGTGCCAGTGTGCGCTGCCTTGTCCTCAGTGTGGGGACCGGAAGTACCTGTTGGTCAAAGAGGGCGAAAGCCGCGTGGCCAAGGAGTGCGAATGTGCGTCGCTGCACCATCGGGTAGCGCTGTTCAACCAGGCTCGAGTTCCGGCCCGTTTTGCGGACAAGTGGATTGACGACATTCAGCCGACCCATGAGTCTCAGAACCAGGCGAAGTACATGCTGTTGCAGTATTGCGACGCCTATGAACGAGGCAAACAGGGCTTTTTGCTCTGGGGCAACCCCGGGGTGGGCAAGACGCATATGTTGTGCGGGCTGGTGGCGTACCTGACGCTGGAGCGTGGGATTTCCTGCCGGTTTATCGAGTTTATGCAGCTTATAGGCGACCTGAAACTGGCGTACAGCCAGGGGCGGTGGGACAGCGAAGTGGTGGCCCCGTTGCTGAAGGTCGATGTGTTGGTGGTGGACGAGTTGGGCAAGGGCCGAGACTCGGAGTGGGAACTGGGGGTTCTGGACCAGTTGATTTCGTCTCGATACAACTCCAATCGGACGTTGCACGCGTCCAGCAATCTGGCACCCAGGCTGACGACGCAGGAAGCGGCCAGCTACACGGAAGCCGGGCCGGTGGTGAATCTGTCGCTTGAAAACCGGCTGGGCGAACGTGTGTACTCCAGGCTTCTGGAGATGTGCCGTTTTGTGCATGTTGAGGGTGAGGATCACCGGGCGGGTGCCAGCGTACGTGCAGCGGTACCCATCAAGTCACGAGAAACGGGTTTTGCGCTTAAACCAAAGAGGACAACATGAGATTCACAGGACTGCTTCTTCTTGCTCTGGCAGTGGCAATGGCTTCGGCGTGTCGGGAGCCCAAGAAGGTGCTTACGGAGAGAGAAAAACAGTTGGTGCAGGACAGCGTGCTGACGGATGTGCCCGTGGGCGAGAACATCTATCCGGTGAATGCCGTGTTTGATGACAAGCTGGTCCTGATTGCCTACGGGCTTTCCAAGCCGTCGGTGAAGCCGGGCGAGGCCGTGACGTTGTCGCTGTACTGGAAGGCGTTGGCTCAGGTGGATGGGGAGTACAAGATCTTCATGCACTTTGATTCCACGAAGAATCAGCGCAAGACCTTTGATCATCATGCGATCAACAACCTGTATCCGGTGGCGAACTGGAAGCCGGGTGAGGTGGTGCGTGACGATGTCTTGATCCAGGTGGATTCGGGGTTCCCGTCGGCTCCGGCCCGGGTTTGGTTGGGCCTTTTTGACGAGAAGGCCTGGCGCGATTCGAAGAAGAACGTGCGCATGGTGGTGAAGAACGCCGGGACGGCCCGTGCTGACAAAGAGAATCGGCTGCTGCTGACGACCATTCTGGTTGGCGATGCCCAACTGAAGAATGTGGCCCTGAAGAAAGCGTTGGCGGCACCGACGCTGGACGGCGAGTTGACCGAGGCCGATTGGGCCGGTGCGTTTGCGGCAGCGGGCGCCATGGTGACTCCCGATGGAAAGCCGCTTCCCGAGGCCTCCAAAGCTGAAGTGGGGCTGATGTATGACGAGACGAACCTGTACGTGGCGTTTCGGGTGAAGGATTCGGACGTTTCAAGTCCCTACACGGACCTTGCGAAGCGAGATCAGACGTTGTGGAGTGGAGGCGAGAAGAAGGCCTCGGACGTGGTTGAGATCTTCCTGGATCCCGATGGGGACGGGGCCGATTACGTGGAACTGCAGGTGTCTCCCACGGGGGCCGTGTTTGATGCGAAGTTCGACAGCCATCGCAATCCCAAGTGGGAGGCGGCTTCGGCGGCCTACACGGTGGAGATGAAA